>CAJUKA010000200.1 GCA_910586585.1 uncultured Lachnospiraceae bacterium | reverse complement strand
TAGAGGAAAACGGGTTTTATGATTAAGGAGGGCATGAATGGCTGAACAATATTATGTTTCAAAAAAATACCATGAAATCTCCATGCTTGCGGGGGAAACCGCAAAGCAGGTGGTTAAGAACGGCGGGGAATGGACGAAATATCTGGATACAGCCGCAAGGCTGTATAAATATCCTTTTGAGGATCAGATGCTTATTTATGCCCAAAGACCGGATGCCAGCGCCTGCGCCACAATGGAGATATGGAATGAAAAAATGTTCTGCTGGGTAAACAGAGGGGCAAAGGGGATTGCGCTTTTAGACCGGGAAAGCGAGCGTCCAAGACTGAAATATGTCTTTGACGTATCAGACGTACATAAGGCGAGGCGGATTGGCAGAGAGCCGTATCTGTGGGAGCTTCGGGAAGAACACAAGGAAGCGGTGCTTGCACAGCTTGAAAAGACATACGGCGCAACGGATAAAAATAATTCCTTTGAGGGCAGGCTCATGGAGATTGCAAGGGGGATTGCGGAAGATTATTACATGGAAATCCTGCCGGAGCTGTCCTATGCGAAAGAGGACAGTTTTTTGGAGGAACTGGACGAGCTGAATGTGGGGGTAAGGCTGCGTGACACGCTTTCCGCAAGCATCGCCTACACCCTTTTGTCACGCTGCGGCGCTGATATGGACTACTGGAAAGATGAGTTTGATTTTAGCTATATCAGTGAGTTTAACACCACAAAGGTATTGTCCGTGATCGGAAACGCCACAACGGATATGTGCAAGCAGCTCCTTATGGAGATCGGGAGGACGGTTGCGGCTTATGACCGTCAGGCTGCCCGGAATAAGGCGCAGGAAAAGGCATATGAGGTACAGACAGGCAGACCTGAAAAAAATGCGGAAAAAGTGCTTGCAAATGAACCTGACACACGCTATAATGCTTTAAAGCGTGAAAGTAAAAACGAACCACAACCGGAAACAGACACCAATCACATAGAAACGGAGGGAACTGCACATGAAACTGACATACGAGAAGAACGGGGATTATCTGATACCCAACCTGACACCCAACAGCGAGCCGGAGGAAGCGCTGACCAAGTACGGGCTGATGCGGAGGAACTATCTGAAGGAACACCGGAGGGGGATTTACAGCGGGATGCTTCTGGAGGGAAGCCTGAAAGCGCACTGTCTGGAGATTCAGGAGCAGGCAGAACGGAGGCTGGACGTACTGATGGAGCAGATGGCGAAAGCGGAGGGAGTGGACGAGGAACTGAAAGCGTCCGATCAGATGAAGTGGGTTCAGATGATGAACAACATCAAAAACTCGGCGGAGGAGATCGTACTGACGGAGCTGGTTTACAGTCTGTAAGCGGCAGAGAACAGCAGAATAAGGAAACGGGAGAGCCGGATAATGGAGAAGATTCATTGTTCGGCTCTTTTTCGGCTGACCTTTCCTTTGCGGAAAAAGCGATGGAGGTTCAGAAAGGGGTTTTATGCTCTGACCATTTCCTTATCCATAAAAGACCGGAGATTGCGGGTTATTTCTCAATGGAACAGGACACAAGACTGCAAACGGAATATTTTAAAAACTGTTTCCATTTTGGCACTTATTACGGGCTGGAAGCGGCGGGGATTCCCATAGGATTCCATGCCAATGAGGAAGGTCTTCATATCAATATGAGCGGAAAGCCGGGAGTGGAGAACGAAACCACCCTGTCATGGGAAGATGCGAGATATTGGGTAAATTCTTATATAGAGGACGGTGTGTACCTGCTTCCGGGAGAAAAAGCGGAGCAGATTGACACCAATGGAATGTACCAGCAGCTTGACCTCTTTTCCATGTTTGCGGAGCAGGTGGGCGGCATTGCCATGAAGGAGGCGGAGCTGGGCAGCGTCCAGACAGAAAAAGCAAGCCCTGAACCGAAAAAGGAAACGCTGCCGAAGGAACAGCTTGACACGATTCTGCGGAGCGGGGGCGGCAGGGATGACAGCCGCAAGCGCATTTACGCCAAGTACCAGCAGGGCAAGACGCCGGAAGAAATGGCGGAATTTCTCAAAAAGGAATATGAAACTATCGGAAAAGGCTTTGAATTTAACGGAAAACAGGTTGCGGTGTGGTTCAATGAACAGGGCATGACCGCCGGATATGGCACATCTGCGTTGGAAAATCCCAGGTTTACCATGAACTGGCAGGAGATTGAAACACAGATCCGCTCGCAGATAGAAAGCAGCACATATATGGGCGCAAACGAAGCCTACCTTGTGGACGAAGTGGAGCGGGGGCGCATCGCTGACCGTCTGTATTTCTTCTTCCGTGACGGCATGGGGGAACTGCCGGAAGAACTGGAATTAAAGGCAAACAATTACCCGGATTCCCGTGCGGGGCTGATAGAACTGTTATCTACACCAGAGGGCATTGACAGGGCTGCTTCCCAAATGGATAAAGCATTGGCACAGCTTGAAAGCGGCGAAAAAAAGATGCGTGTCCGTTTTGTCATGCCGAAAGAGGAACTGAGGGCGGAACTTGATAATCTGCTTCTGGAAAAGAAAACTTTCCCAGTATCTGACAATGTGGAAGTGAAAAAAGAGGATTTTATCACGCAGGACGAGATAGACCACAGGCTCGGCAGGGGAAGCGGCTTTGAGCATGGCTCATTCCGTATCTACGATTACTTCATGGAGGGGCATGACAGTAAGGATGCGGCAGCTTTTTTGAAAAAGGAATATGGTACAGGCGGCAGCACCCATGCCCTTGCCGGGGCTGACCACAGTTATGAAAACCATGATGGAAAAGGAATCAGGCTCGAAAAAGGCAGCATCATGGAGCCGTATACAACAATCCTTCTGCCATGGAAGGCGGTGGAAAAGCGTATCCGCAAGCTGATTCAGGAAGATAAATATTTATCCCCCAAAGGAAAAGAAGCGTTTGCGGCATATAAAGAAGAACAGGCGCAGAAGGAGCTTGAAAAGGCGCAGGCGCAAATGGAGCGTGATACAAAAGTTGCCTGCAAAGATGCCATAGACCGGGCAATCGCTGAAAACTTTGACGGATACCGTCTGCCAAAGGGAACGGCAGAGGGCGTGATAAAGGAATATGGCATAGAGCGTGTTACTTATGTGCTTGCAAACACCATTATGCACCGGAGGCAGGAGGAGAGAATTTCCCCGGAAAATAAGGAGTGGGCAAAATCTATCGAGCTGTATGCGATGTATGAGAGCCGGGATATAGTTGCCGCTTCGCACCCTGCTGTCCTGAACGGCTTTATCAATCAGGCAAGAAGATATATTGAGATTGAGAAAGAACTTACGATACGGGCAGAAGAAAAGCAGGCGGGAGAACAGAATTATAATAGTATTTCAGATGTTTCCGAGGGGGCATTAGACTGGCATATCGTACATGACATGGACGATGAGAACGGACAGCCTGCGGAGTGGGCGGCAAAGCTGCCTGACGGGGAATTTTTATGGATTGACAGGGAAACAGAGGGGTATGCCTTATACAATACCCACCATACGGACGCAAGCCCTCTTTCCGTTTCGGAAACACTGGATGGGGCAAAGGAGAATGGGGAAGATTACGCAAAAGAATCTGCCGCTGTTTCTGTAAGAGAGGCGGAGAAAGTTACGGTTGCGCTGGAATCATCAGAAGATTTTGCAGAGCCGGGGATAGGCTTTTATACACACCATTATGCCGATGGCAGGGAGGGTGTGCGCTACCGCCTTGTGACAACAGGGGAGGACGGTCTGCTTGTGCCATACCCGGAACATAACCGCTTTTTTATCAATCGTGAGCTGGCGCAGGAATATATAGATGCACATGCGGATGTGATTGATGTGATTGGATATGATGAGATGGTATTCCAGTCCATGCAGGAGCAGAGCGCATATAAGCGGGCGCAGGAAGGGAAGGAAACTTCTGGACATGATGTCCAGAAGTCAAATGACACCATTTTCATTGACGGGCAGGAGTGCGTAAAGACGGACGAATGGAAGTCAGGCGATGATGTATATGTGCTTGGCAATTCTATAGAGGACAAAGATTTTTTCTATGCGGAGGTAAACGGGAATACACATTTTGAGTATGACCACAAGCCGGACAGGGCAGAGATAGAGGACGATTATATTGACATTGAAGCCATGAGGGATATTGACCGCCACGAAGCGGAAGTGTTCTCACGCTTTGAGGGCAGTGACTATTTCCCGGATATTGATGCCGTTGAAATGGAGGGCGCAGAGAAGCCGCTGACCGCAGAAGATGTAAAGAACCTAATCTTAGTCAACCAGGAGTATTTTTCAGGTTCCCGGACTACAGTCTATGACTTTGAGTGTGACATTCGTGGGGAGCATGATTCCCTGCAATACACCCTGCAGTACCACGATGATGGGGAAGGTTTTACTATCCACACAGAAAAGGACGATATATGGGAACGTATGGCGAAGCCGGAGTTGGAACGGCTGGAAGTGGTTCTTGGCAGGGAAACGGTGTACTTTAAATACCATGAGAAGATAGCAGGGGCTGAAAGTCTTGAGGAGCTGAAAGAACTTGAGTATGAGATCATGGAAGATGAATCCTCTTATTTCCATGCTGTTTCGGGGAGGGTTTGGAAAGATTTTTCCCAAAAAGAACATGAGCTGGCAGTACCAGAGCAGGAAACTTCTGGACATGATGTCCAGAGGCTGGATTATCAGGTTGGTGATACCGTAACCATTGAGGGATCGGAGTATATCATTGAAAATATTTCCAACAGGGAAGTGCAGCTCCTTGACCTGAATCTCCCTTTTCCGATTTCACGAGTGGAAAGCAAAGAGAACTTTGAGCGTTTGTTAGTAAAGGAAGCAGAGAATATCCTGACAGAGCCGCCCATAACGACGGAATCAACCATATATCCGGGGGATAAAAACGGGTTTCCCTATGATATTGTCATTGAAAAGATGCACTTTGAAGAACCGGAACAGTCAAAGCCGGAGAAAAAAGCGCAGATTGATAAATCCAATGCGGTCAATTTCCGCATTACAGATGATGCCCTTGGCGCTGGCGGCGCAAAGGAGAAGTTCAGGAGAAATATTGAAGCAATCCGCACCCTTGAACAGATTGAGAGAGAGAACCGCACAGCCACACCGGAGGAACAGGAGATTTTGAGCCAGTATGTCGGTTGGGGCGGTCTTGCCGACGCCTTTGACGAGAGCAAAAGCGCATGGGCGGGGGAATACCGGGAGTTAAAAAGCCTTTTATCAGAGCAGGAATACGCTTCTGCAAGGGAGAGTACCTTAAATGCTCACTATACAAGCCCCACCATTATCCGCAGCATCTATCAGGTGCTGGGGAACATGGGATTTGAAAAAGGGAATATATTAGAGCCTGCGGCGGGCATTGGGAATTTCTTCGGTATGCTGCCGGAGGGAATGAAAGACAGCAGGCTTTACGGTGTGGAGCTTGACGGAATCACCGGGCGCATCGCAAAGCAGCTCTACCCGAAAGCAGACATCAAAATATCCGGTTTTGAAAAGACGGATTTCCCGAATGACTTTTTTGATGTGGCGGTTGGTAACGTGCCATTTGGACAGTATAAGGTGGCAGACAAACCGTATGACAGGCACAACTTCCTGATACACGATTACTTTTTCGCAAAAGCATTAGACAAAGTGC
>CAJUKA010000199.1:3742-5645 GCA_910586585.1 uncultured Lachnospiraceae bacterium | reverse complement strand
ATTATCGTTCCAAACGATACCACAGTATTTTGCGAGGGCATTGGCATTAGGAAAAAGCACTCCGGCAGACACGCTCCCGGCTGACGACAGCGTGAAGAACTATTCTTTCACTCTGGTAGACGGTGAAGTGTACTACCTTGAGAATTCTATGATGAAGAAAGCCGAGCTGAACGCAACAGCCGAGAAACGTGTCAAAGGCATGATAAAACTGCGTGACTGCGTACAAAAGTTAATTGCCCTGCAGATGGATGAATATATACCGGATAGTGCCATTAAGGCAGGTCAGGCAGAGTTAAACCAGTTATACGATGCATTTACTCATAAATACGGCCTGATTAACAGCCGTGCGAACCGTCTGGCGTTTGAGCGGGATTCAAGCTATTATCTGCTCTGCTCCTTGGAAATCTTGGATGAAGACGGCAGGCTGGAACGCAAAGCGGATATGTTCACGAAACGCACTATCAAACAGCATAAGACAATCACAAGCGTAGACACGGCATCGGAAGCTCTGGTTGTATCCATTGGAGAACGTGCCAAAGTGGATTTGCTGTTTATGTCACAGCTGACCGGAAAAAGTGAATCCGAGCTGATTCGGGAATTACAGGGCGTAATCTATAAAGACCCAACGAATAATATTTGTCAGACAGCAGACGAATATCTGTCTGGCAATGTCCGTAAAAAGCTGCGGCAGGCACAAAAAGCGGCAATAAATGACACAGCCTACCAAGTCAATGTTAAAGCCTTAAAAGCTGCACAGCCAAAAGACCTTGACGCATCTGAGATTGAAGTACGTCTGGGTGCGACATGGATTGATAAATCTTATATCCAGCAATTCATGCATGAAACTTTAAACACGCCTGCTTACCTGCGTAACAGAATCACAGTAAATTATTCAGCGTTTACGGCGGAATGGTGCATTGCCAATAAGAATGCCGCCCCATATAACGATGTCGCAGCATACACGACATATGGTACTGACCGTGCAAATGCATATCGTATTCTCGAAGATTCATTAAACCTGCGGGATGTGCGGATTTATGACACCATCGAAGATGCAGACGGCAAAGAAAAGCGTGTCCTGAACGCCAAACAGACAACCCTTGCCCAGCAGAAACAGCAGGCTTTAAAAGATGCATTCAAAGACTGGATATTCAAGGAGCCGGAACGCCGTCAGACGCTTGTCCATCACTATAACGAAACCATGAACAATACCCGCCCTTGCGAATATGACGGCTCCCATATCGTATTCTCAGGCATCAACCCGGAAATAAAACTCCAGCCCCATCAGGTCAATGCGATTGCACATGTGCTGTATGGCGGGAATACCCTGCTTGCGCATGAAGTGGGGGCTGGGAAAACATTCGAGATGATTGCCGCCGCTATGGAATCGAAGCGTCTGGGCCTATGCCATAAGTCAATATTCGTCGTCCCGAATCATCTTACAGAGCAGACTGCGGCTGAATTCTTAAGGCTGTACCCAGCTGCGAATATTCTGGTCACAACTAAAAAGGATTTTGAAACCCGTAACCGTAAGAAATTCTGCGCCCGTATAACCACCAGCGACATTGATGCAGTCATCATCGGGCACAGCCAGTTTGAGCGTATCCCGGTAAGCATGGAACGCCAGGAACGCTTGATACGGGAACAGATTGACGAAATTACAGACGGCATCCGGGAAGTGAAAGCCAGCCATGGAGAACGCTTTACCGTTAAGCAGCTGGAGCGTACCAAGAAAAGCCTGGAAGTGCGGCTTGAAAAGTTACAGGCAAATGGACGCAAGGATGATGTGGTCACGTTTGAAGAACTCGGCGTTGACATGATGTTCGTGGACGAATCGGACCTGTACAAAAATCTGTTCTTATATACAAAAATGCGCAACGTGGCTGGCCTGTCTACGGCAGAC
>CAJUKA010000199.1:0-3732 GCA_910586585.1 uncultured Lachnospiraceae bacterium | reverse complement strand
GTACCACTGTGGCTGCCACCCCACTGCCACCATTGCTGTGGGCACTGCCACCAAAAATGTAACCAGCCCGCCAGGGCTATCACCAGACCACTGCCTGCGGCCTGCCGCAGAGAAAGGAAAGGGAACACATGGAGAAACAAAAATACCAGATGGACTTGAGCTTCCTGGAAAGCTACGACAACAGCACCAGACACTACCAGCCGTTTGACCTGCTGGCAACGCCTGGATGTGTGCCGATGTGTTGTTTTCCAGATTAAAAGAGCAGCCAATCTTCAGATTATTTTAGCACCATATAAAATTGATGTAGTTCTCCAGCCACATTATCCGGAAACGCTTCTGCACATTACCAGAACGAAAATACTCCCATGCAAATTAATTGCGCAGGAGTATTCTGTATCATCTTATGAAAATGGCAGTTCCTCTTCTTCTATCTGGCAAGCATAAGCTTTATATTTATATCGTAGATATTCATACAAGAGCCCTTTCTCTTTTAAGAAACCCATGAGGGCCAGGATCTCACATCCCAGGAAACTCTGGGCATCCCGGAGGAACTTTCTGGTTTCTTCCAGGGAGCCTTGCTCCGTCTTTCTGTCCGTATAGAAATCAAACCGTTCCTTGTCAGACACTTCCACTGCCGGAGTCTCTATGACCGTGACCCACCGCGCACTGCGGTGCCATTCAATAAAGTCAAAAGGAGTGCCATCCTCATGAATGATCTGTTCCGGATTTGTGAAGGGGCTGTTGCCGGCCTCCACCCAGGAATACAGTTCTCCCTGTTCCAGCCAGTCAAGTGTTCCAGCATAGATTTTTTCGACGGCCTTAAGCTCCCGCTGTAAGCGATGTCTTTTTTTCTTCATAATGCTGCACCCCCTATCCCAGCTCGCAGTCGTTGATAGCCTGCATGGCTGCGTCCGCATCTACCAGATCCCGCCTTTTTGCCTCTGCACACAGAAGGCTCTGGCTGCAGAGACGGTTTACCATGCGGGGTGTCCCATCCGAGGCGTTCAGGATCGCTTCGACAGCAGCATCCTCAAAAACAGTATGGCTGCATCCAGCGCCATGAAGCTTTGTCCGGATATATTCCCGCCCTTCCTCTTTCGTCATGCCCTCCATGTGGAAGTTCATCACCAGCCGCTGGCGCAGGGGTTCGTGGACGGACAGGCGCAGGGTGTTGTTCAGCTGGCCAAGGCCGCACAGGAGGATCACGGCACGGTCCTTTGAATCCATCTCAAAGTTGAAGAGGAGCTTTAAATCGTTCAGGATGCCGTTGCTGACATAGTTGGCCTCATCAATGATGATGACAGGCGTCTTCTTCTTTTCCAGGGACAGCCGCTTTATCTCCTCCTGGATGGAGCGGAAGTTATCGGGCTTGCGGAAGGAGGGCTGCCCTCCCAGGGCCTCGGTGAGGCTGCGGTAAAAATCCGTCACGGTGAGGGTGGAGAGGCAGGAATAGACCACCTTGTAAAGGGAAGGATTCAGGGAGGCGGCCCATCCCCTCAAAGCCGTGGTTTTGCCGCGGCCGGGTCCTCCCGTGAGCAGGCCGAAGCCTTTTGTTTTTTCCAGGTAAGAGAGGCGGAAAAGGACCTCCCGGTACTGTGCTGTCTCTACCAGGACCTCTTTGGAATTCTTGAGGAAAGGATTATATTCCATTCCGAAACGGGAAACGTCCATCATTGCTCACCCCTTTCGGAAAGCAGGAGTTTCTCCCGCTTCACAGAGGCGTTCTCCTGCTTGTTCAGGAGCCGCACCGGGATCAGCCCCCCGTCTGGCTGTGCTACGTATACTTCTTCCATATCCGGTGAGCAGCGCAGTCTTATTCTCTGTCTGGCAAAACGCATATCCACTTCATACTCCACATTTCCGATGGAGACCACGCTGTCGGCGGACACCCTGCGGGAAAACTCCAGGAGGAAGTCTGTCCTTAGTTTTTCTTCCGAAAGGCGGCGTACCATCCCCGGCTCACAGAAGAAGCGTTCCTGGGGGGATTTCCCTTTGAGGGAGGAGTGGGGGGAAAGATTGTAGGAGCGGACGTAGGCCAGGAGACTGCCGCCCAGGGCATCCAGGGAAGGGAAGTCCCGCATGTCAAGGGAAGCCATCCACTGATCCTTCATGGTCCTGAACCACCGCTCTACTTTGGCTTTCGCCGTCGGAGTGTAGGGTTTACAGTAGTTGATGGTGGTGCCGATACGTGCTGCCAGCAGTTCCATCTGTTTGTTCTTATAAGCGCTGCCATTATCGAAATTGAACATCCGCGGGACACCGTACTTTGCCACAGCTCCCTTCATGACGGACATCAGGTTTGCAAAGGTATCCTCAAAGAATACGCCCGCCCCGGTGACGAGTCGGCTGGAGTCGTCGATCAGGGCGATCACATATACCCTGCGCTTCCTGCCGTCCGGTGTTTTCAGATATGGACCGGCGCTGGAGTCCCCGCACCAGACTTCATTGATGTGTGGACGTTCATACCGGCGCATGTCCTGCATGGGCAAAGCCTCCGCTTCCAGGGCGAGGCTGTTCACGTACCGGTTCACGGTAGATTCCGAGACCTCCCCGTTTTTTATACTGCCATCCTCCTTAAGCTGCCGGAAGATGGCGGCGGCACTCATACGGGGGTAGCGGCCTTTCAGGTATGCGATCCGCTCTCTCAGGTCATCGTCCAGCTTCCTGGGTTTTCCGCAGTCGCTGCGTCCGGAAGGCATCAGGGCATCGAATCCCCCTTTCCTGTAGTTGGAATACCATTTATACAGAGTTTTGGGCGCATAATTTTTCACTTCCCCGTCCGGATGCACGAGCCCCTTGCGGGATGCCTCATTCAGATAGTCTGTCAGGTTTTTATATCCTTCCGGCAGACCTGGGATGAGCGGTGCGATGGCCGAGTAACGCATCAGGGCGATAGCATGTCTGTATTCCTGTTCCATTTGTATAAAACCTCCTTTAGTTTTTTCCTCATAATAAAAGAGGCAGGCAGGGAAGTCACCCAAAGTTATGTAGGTGGAACAAAAAGGATATTTCTGGTATTTTTTATCTGCATGAACTGGCGGCCGAAGAGGCGCAGGCAGGGCTGTGTCAGGGCATGTGCGGGGGAAAGTTCCAGACGCTCGCTCAGCAGGCGCTGGCGCCAGAAACGGATGTAGAGGGAGAGGATGTAGAAAACCTGGCTGGGAGAAAGCTCCGGGTCTGCTTCCATCACCTCCATGCCCCTGCCTCCGTTCTCAAAGGAAGCTGCAATAGCGGCATGTTCGGCCAGGGGAACCTGGGAGTAAGGGACGATGCCGGAGGGGAGCAGGGCATGGGTGGTACAGCAGATGTCACACTGCACCCGGCGGATCAATAGAGGGATCTTTCCAAGTGCTGTTTTGATGGAACGGGTATATTGTCCGTGTCCCACAAGGCAGCCGGAGCAGCCGCAGGTGCACTCCAGCTGACATATCTGGATGGAATCCATGGCATTATCATAAAACTTTTGTGAAATTTCGTTGCATTCTTCAGTAATTATTGTTATCATAACTTTGTCTATGGCGGATATATCCGCCGTGGTATGGTGAGGGCTGGAACACAAACTTTGGACGGTTGGGGTTCCAGCCTTTTTTTCGTGTATCAAAAGGAATGATAACATAGAAGATACAGAGATAAAATAATCTGACGGAAAATGCGTCAGATTGAGGCATCCTGTATCTTATTTAATTTGAAGAAAAAGAAGGGATTTTGGTTCAGATAAACTAACGAATAACA
>CAJUKA010000198.1 GCA_910586585.1 uncultured Lachnospiraceae bacterium | reverse complement strand
AACAGCGCAAGCAGGAACAGCCCCACATACCGCACGATATACTTTGCCATCATGGAAAAGCGCATCAATACAATGTCCTTTAAGGCTTTCCCGATATTGTCCTGATTTTCTTCCTGCCGCATTTTTGCCACAAACAGCTTTATCATACGGTTCCTTGTGGAATTTTTCACATCACGTTTATCCATAGCGATCCCGACAGCCTCACCCGCCGCAATTCCGGCAAGTACGCCGCCCGCTCCTGTGCCTGCCGTAGCTGCCGCCGTTTTTGCCGCAGCTTTTGATGTTTCTTTCGCAACTTTCTTTCCTGTCTCTTTGGCAGTTTCCTTTGCTGCTGTCTGTGCGGTTTTCCTTGCTGTTTTTACCGCACTTTCTTTTATGGCTTTCTCCCTGATACGGCTGCCGGACTTCTTTTTCTTAATCTTCTGCGCTTTTGCTTTAGCCACTTGTGAACGATACAAATTCCTGCCTGCACGGGCGGCATTTGTGGCAGGCTTCGCCAGCGTGTCAGCCGCCATATATGCCTCATAAACCTCGCTGCCGCCTTCCATCTCATCTAATGTGGTTTTAGCCGCCACCGAAACAACAGCAGATGACACCGGGGTTTTCTTCTTGATAGCCGCCTCTTTCTCCGCTTTTGATTTACGGTACGAAGCAAACCCCGTTTGCTTTGCATACATACTGTTTTCTTTGTTCACGGACTGCCGGACTTCCTGCTCTTTTCCCTGTCTGCCCTGCGTGTTTCCGTCTGTATTTCTGCCCCGTGTACCCGCACTCTCCCTTTTATCCTGTGCAGCGCCGCTCTCTTTTCTGCCCGGTACAGTCCCATATACGCTCCTGTCCTGTACAGTGACACTCCCTTTTCTGTTTTGCACGTTTCCATTGCAGCTTCTGCCCTGTGCGGCGCTGCTCTCTTTCCTGCCCTGCACAGTGCCGTTTCTGCCCCCGTATTCCATGCTGTCAGAAACCGTTTTAGTCTGTCCCGTTTTTCTTTTATCCGTAACATGGACAGAACTCTTTTTCAGCTTTATCCTTCCGTTTTCTACAATGCTTTTCTCTGTTGATGATCCGGCAATCTTTGGTCCATGCCGGACTGTAAGGATATTCCTGCCCTTAATTTTTGTTTCAGGCGCTCCCTTTACTTTCAGTTTGGGTTTTTCTTTTGTGTGGATCACCATAGGCTTGTCATCCACTTTTTTAATCTTCAATTCCTGCACCCCCAATTCGTTCTGACGCAAGCGTGCAGTATTCAGGATTCAGCTCAATTCCGATATAACGCCGCCTGTTTTCGGCTGCAACAAGCCCTGTCGTTCCGCTCCCAAAAAAGGGATCAATCACAATGCCCCCCTCCGGGCAACCTGCAAGTATACACTTTAATGCCAGTTTCGGGGGAAAAGCCGCAAAATGCGCTCCCTTATAAGCAACTGTATTTATCAGCCATATATCCCTGCTGTTTCTGCATGGGGAAATATCCCCGCTTTTTATCTCCCCCGCTTCTCTTGGTCTGTTGATTCCCTGTATCTTCCCATTTCCCTGTCCCGGTACCGCAACTGAATACTTGTTGCTGTCGCTGCGCCCTCTCATATATCTTGCTGCCGTGGACGGTGCAATCGGTTCTGCAATCGCAGATGCGTCATAATAATACCTATTGGATTTGGAAAATAGGAAAACATGTTCATAACTCCGTGTAGGTCTGTCTTTCACGTTCTCCGGCATTGCATTTCCCTTCTGCCAGATAATGTCACTGCGCAAATACCAGCCGGAATCCCTTAAAGCAAATGCTACCATCCACGGAATCCCTATCATGTCCTTATTTTTACAGCCCTTTACATTCTGTGTCAGGGATATTTTCTGTCCGTTTCTCCCCTTTGGGTTTTTCGGATCAAGGCACGCTCCCTTACTTCCCGTTCCGCAATACGAATCTGCAATATTCAGCCAGAAAGTGCCGCTGTCTGAAAGGACTCTGTAAAGCTCATTAAAAACTTCCACTAACCTTGCCACATATTTCTCCGGCGTTGGCTCTCTGCCAATCTGTCCTTCCATGCCATAATCACGAAGCCCATAATAGGGCGGCGATGTAATGCAGCAATCCACACTTTTATCCGGCAGATCCTGTAAGGCTGCAAGACAGTCCTTATTGATAATGACATTGCCCTGTACAGCTACGTTGTCTCTTGCTCCTGTATACTGTAACTGTCTGTTTTTGGATACACTAATGTCCATATTCACCACCTCCGTTTTAAGGCAAAAAGCAGCACCTAAACCTTATGGCTTAAATGCTGTCAGATTCCCCTTATATCCGTAATATTCATAACAGCCTCCAATCTGTAAGGACAGAGCCGCAAGCCCTGTCCTTAACCCTGTATTGTCAAAATGTGACTATCTATTGCAGCTCATCATTCTTTTTCTTCTCCATTGCAATCTTCTCATGGATATTGGTATTATACAGATTATAGAGGTCTGTCCCTTTCTCAATGGTATTGTCAAAAGGAATTACCACGTTTCCGCACTTCATAAGCCCCATTCCGCTTGATGTGTTGGTTACGAACCGCAACTGCGCCTCCGACACGCCGATTACCTCTGCCATGCGTGAACTGTCCGTATTCGCCTGTTTTAAGAGTGCCACAAACTCCGAATTGGCAAGCATGGTTGTCGCCGTATAGTTTTGCAGCAGGTCAACGATATTTTGAGTGATCCCGGTACACAGACCGCCCTGCTTACGCACCTTCTTCCATAACTGCTGTAAATACTTAGCGGAATACTCCGAGTTTAACAGGACGTGGAACTCGTCAATGTAGAGCCATGTTGCAATGCCCCTCTTTCCGTTTGCAATAATACGGTTCTGTATGCTTTCCATCATTACAAGCATGGTAATTGGCGAAAGTTCTGTACCCAAATCACGGATTCCATATACTGTAAAACGGTTATCCACATCTACATTCGTCTGGTGGTTGAAGATATTCAATGAACCGTTGACAAACAGTTCCAGTGACAATGCTATATCCCTTGCCTCGTCCTCCGGCTGGTTCATCAGTATTTCATAGAAATCAGACATGATTGGCACATACTTTTCCCTGTTCCGTGCAATCTCAATGTAGAGCTTGCGCACACAGCGGTCAATAATGGACTTCTGCCTTGAATTAAGGCTCTCACCCATGCACTGTTCACACAATCCGAGCATAAATTCGCCCTTTTCCCTTATCATGCCCTTGCTGTCGTTCAGGTCAAGACTCCATACGTCCATGTCAAGCGGATTGACATAGTTATCCGTATAGGTTGACATATTCACCACCGTGCCGCCGTAAGTCTGCGCAATGTCAAAATATTCGTTCATCGGATCAATGACAATAATCTCATCATTGCCGGATAAGAACACATTGCCCATTTCCATTTTACAGAAGAACGACTTGCCCGAACCGGGAACACCGAACACAAAACCGTTGCCGTTAATCAGCTTTTTGCGGTTCCCGATATTGATGTTCTTCGACACCTGATTGATACCGTAATAACAGCCCTGTTTATCGTTCAGCTCCTGCACGTTGAACGGCATAAGCACCGCAAGGCTCTGTGTCAGCATGGTTCTCATGGTTTCCACCTGTCTCACGCCAATCGGAAGTGCGGTATTTAAGGACTCCCTCTGCTTCAGATAGTGTTCCTCTATCGTGACAGAGTTTCTCTTGCCTATGGTTTCCACTGTCTCCGTCATGCTGTCAAGTTCCTCTTTCGTGTCTGCCATAAGGATAATCGTCACGGACACATAATAAAGGCATTGGTCATTTTCCCTTACATCGTCCATGATTTCCTCAATCTCTTTCTTCTCAATCCGCTTATTGTATGAGATTTCCGATGAAAAATCGTTGTTCTTGTTCCTCACACGCTGCTGCTTGATGATGTCCGACTCAATGCCGAGGTACTTCTTCTGCAAAATCTTCGTTGTCATGTCTTTTGGGATCGGCACTACATCAATGCTTGTAATCGAATGTACCGGAAGGCTTGTAATCTCATTCAGGAAACGGTCTGAAAGACTGGACGGGTATTTCTTGATGAACAATGCACGGCAGAATTTCTTTTCGTCCTTAAAATAATCCGGGTAAAACTGTATCATGCTGTTGCACAAATCATTGCGGAAGTCCGCACCGACCTTCTTCGCCTCCCTGATGTCAAAGTCAAAGCTGTTTTCATCCCCCAAATGATAATAGTCATACAGGACTTTAATCCTCTCATTGCCGGAAAGCGGCACGATCTCAGCGCCAAGTTCCCCGAATGCCTTATGCACCGATGCTTCAATGGTTGCAAACTGTGCTTTCGCCTCCTCAAAATTCTTGCGCTCAATGGTAATGGTAAGATAGCGCTCCTGCTCTATCCCCTGTCTGCCCTCATGGATTTTCTGTTCCATGATGTCGTTGTAAATCCTGCGGAAACCGTCATAACCGTCGTCCTGCCGCTGTAAGAACACATAATCCCTGACCTGTTCCATATCCTTGTTCTTATTGTTGATTGTGATTTTAAAACTCACATCCAGCGAATTTAAAAACTTACAGTACCGCTCAAAAATGTCAATCTGCTCTGTTTCATTTGTAGTGGTGTAATTGATGTCCTGAAAACGGTAGCACTTTGAGAAGCGGTTCTTTGCCACCTCAAAAATGCCGTTCTCTGCCACCTTCATGATCTCAATCGTCTGTTGTATGGATTTCGGAGCCTTGTAAAGTGGTTCGCTTGCTTTTTTCAGCTCCTTGAATCCGTCTGCAAATAAGCCCAAATCTGACCTCCCTTTCTATGCTGTTTTCAGCATTGCCATAAGGCATTGCAGCCGGAAAGTCCCGGCTGCATGATACCAGAACTTTCCGACCAATAAAGGTCAGTTATTCCATTATTGTTGTTCCCTGTCTTTTCTTAGTGTCTTGCTCTGTACACGGTCACACCGATTACGGCTGCGATAACTGCTACTACAGCAGCCACGATTTCTCCTGTTCTCTTTTTCATGCACACGCCTCCTTCCTGTTTTTTACGTTTTCCCTAATGTCTTGCCCTGTAAATGGCTGTACCGACAACGGCTCCCACTACAACTGCAACAATCCCTGCTACAACTTTCACTGCTTTCTTCCTCATTCTCATTTCCTGCCTTTCTTATTTTTTTTACCTGCTTTCTTTTTCCCGCTGCCTTTCTTTTTGTCCTTCTTTTTATCCGCCTTTTTTGCTGTTTCCTCTTCCATGCGGATTTCACGGATTGTTTCCTCTCCTTCGGTGGACGCATAGGCAAGCGGGCGGTTGGCAAAGAGCATACGCATCTTTCTTCCCATATACTCATAAAACCCCATTCCGTTGAAAGAATAGAACCCTCCAAGCGCTATCGGTGCGGCAACCGGGATTGCCACATACACACTGGGGGTAAGACCGATATAGCGGTATAACAGCAGGACAATCCCGCCGCCCGCCACAACCGACGCCACGGAGAAGATAAGCTGTTTTGCTGTCAGCCCCATGACAACCGATTCCTTGTAACGGTCTATATCCTTGTTGATTTCAATTACCATCTTTATACCTCCTGAATAAGTTCCCTATCTGCTTTTTTCCTTTTTCTCCGGCTTCTTGTCCAGTCCGTTTTCCTGCTCATATGCCGCCATTCCGTCAGGGCATAACTCACGCATTTTTTCCATATCGAACAGATAAAGGGGATAGCTGCAATAGCCGCTCTGCTGCATCAGTCCGGTAAACTCCGCAATCCCGTTTTTTA
>CAJUKA010000197.1 GCA_910586585.1 uncultured Lachnospiraceae bacterium | reverse complement strand
CAACACGTTTCATGACGCATTGGTGCCTTTCGCAGAAAGGCGGATTATAAAAATGCAACATTCTGCCATGAATGATTTTCCTTAACTCAACGGCTCATGCATCTAACTAAATGACATTGGCTTTTATACATACCTGCTTTTTTTCTTCCTGAAGCGCATTTTGGACTTCTTTTTTCTCACGTTCAGCAAATTTTCTTATTTCTTCATAAATTTCACTCATCTGTTTCACCTCCTCCTACTTCACCATTATTTGAACAACTTTTCGTGTATGTTTATACAAGTTGCTTTGTCGGGTTACGCTGATTCTCGGATATACTCTGCTGTGCGAAAATACCCAGAATGAAAATTCTTACTTTCTCAATCGCGGTATCGTCCTTGATTTTCTCAATATCCTCTTTTAATGCCTGTTGTGCTTTAGTCATCAATTTTTCCTCCCTTCTATTGCCTTTAACAAAACTATATATTGCTTATAGCAATTTATCAAGTGCTATTTCAATACTTTTCATTGACATAAGCAATATTTTCTGATATACTTTCACCAGTGAGGTGACTATTATGATTTGTGACAGATTAAAAATTCTTTTGGATGAACTGAATATTTCTCAACGCCAGTTTGCTATAAAGATAAATCTTGACCCTGGTTATTTCTCCAGAATCGTGCAGGGCAAG
Organism: uncultured Lachnospiraceae bacterium; assembly: GCA_910586585.1. Classification (GTDB taxonomy): domain Bacteria; phylum Bacillota; class Clostridia; order Lachnospirales; family Lachnospiraceae; genus COE1. Next base: position 5,249 of record CAJUKA010000197.1, on the reverse strand, counting down.
GTCAATCCGCCTGATCGTATACTACTGCTTATTGAAAATGTCTTTAATGTAAGTAAAGATTGGCTGGAAAACGGTCAAGGTGAAATATTTTCTAATCATGGTATATCCTTGGCTAAAAAACAAGTCTTGGAATCTATTGATTCTTTGAATGATGAACAAGTAAATGCTGTTTCCTCTTTCATCAAATACTTGACTGAAAGCTCCAAATTGTGATATAATTTATTAACTTAAAAAGCAGCACGACCGCGAATCATGCTGCTTTTTAAAAATAGGGAGGTGATTGCAGGGTGGTAAAAATTTATGCCACGCTTGCAGGCATCCTCATGAGACGTCAACTTCTTAATCGGGATGGTTACTTTACAGATGATTATCCCGAAGAGCGTAAGAAGATGGTCGCTGATGTGTGTGCCTGTCTTGCAAGCTGTATCATTACCATACTACTACCTCTGATAATTTAATAAATTACATAATTCTTTGAAAATAGTGCTATTTTCAAGGTTCAGATGAAATCGGACATACTGCAATTTGTGGCATGTCCTTTTAGCTTTTCTGTATATTTACTCAGATTATTCAAGAGCCACACAATTCCGAAAAGGGAGTACATTATTCTCTCATTAGCATACTCCATAATGGATAATTGCTTTGTTTCTTTTTTAGACACTTTTGAATCAAAAAAAATTGCAACTACATCTCTTGGACTAAGCGCATACTTTTCTCTAATCATGGCAATTTCTCTTTGTGTAAACTCTGCACCATTTGTTTCATTTATTTTTGCTGAAAAAGTAGCTCTTGCCATATTAAGAAATTTTGCCAAGGAAGTTCCAGTATCTCCATGCAGCTTCATAACCAATTCGAGTCTAAGTTTATTCAAATAACCTCCTCCTTTCGTGTGTCTTTTTAAGACATCTTTATGATATCACCATATTTTATGACTGTCAATTACTTTGTCATCTTTTTAAGACACTTTTCAAGAAATATCTTGCATTATCAAACATTATGTAGTAGAATTAAGACACTCAAAGGAGATACATAACATGGAAATGGCTGAACGAATTAAAGAAAGACGGGTCCTAATGGGATTGACTCAAGAAGAGCTTGGAAAAAAACTTGGACTACAAAAATCGGCAATTGCTAAATACGAAAATGGAAGAGTCGAGAATATAAAAAGAAGTATCATTGCAAATATGGCTAAAATACTTGAATGCAGCCCCGCCTACCTTATGGGCTGGGAAGATAATTTAACAATTGAAAATGCTGATATAATACCCGATATCCTATCAAATAATATATTGCTCGAACATATCAAAAAGTTAAATGCATTAAGTAAAGAACATCAGCAAACTATATACGATAATATATCTTACTGGTACGAAAAAGAAGGACATTAACTATCCCATTTCTTTTTAAATGATTTTGCAATATCGCACAAAAAATATATTATTTTAATATTTTTGATGTCTTTGATAGATACAATTAAATTATAAATTGCATTAAGTATATTTTCATTCCCAATACTTCTTAGTATTTGAATAATTTCCTTTTCGTAGTTCATACACTACACTCCCTTTATCTTTGTATAAAGATTAATTTATTTATAAGAAATATTATCACATAGTAAGATATAAAATCTACACTCATATTTTCATATCTTATCTATGAGCTAAATTTTAGTACATACATACAAATTATAAACAGTCTCTTTTTTATACTTTCTTGCAATATGACAACAACTCGCAATGGGAATCGCTCTAAAGGATATGCCATAAAAAACAAAAATATCTAATGAAAAAAATGATAAAAAGTGAGGTATAACATGACTCTAACAGAATAACTAACAACTCTGAACCTGCCCTTCGCGAGGGTGGAAAGAAAATGAACACTGTGGCGTTTTAATAATACTAAGGAAAAGAGAAAAATTTAATGAACAAAATAGAGGATAAATTGGTTGAAAAGTCCAAAGAAGCGTTCTGCCTTGCAATAGAACTATATAATAAACCTACTATAAAGTATCGAGTAGAGGGCTTTAGCCATTTTATTTGTAATGCCTGGGAATTAATGCTAAAAGCATATATGATAAAAGCATTTGGTGAAAAAAGTGTGTATTACAAAGACAATCCTCAAAGAACTCTTGCGTTAGAAAATTGTATACAAAAAGTATTTACCAATAACAAAGACCCCCTACGCATTAATTTGGAAAAAATTATAGAATTACGTAATACAAGTACACATTTTATTACAGAAGAATATGAAATGGTCTATATCCCTTTATTTCAGGCGTGTGTGTTCAATTTTAATAAAAAAATGATGGCATTCCACAATATTGACATGACTACAATTATTCCACAAAATTTTTTAACTTTATCAATAAGCATGAAAGCCCTTAACGATGCCGAAATAATAACAAAATACTCTGAACCCATCGCTACTCATTTTATCGACCTAAAAAATTCTGTCGATCATTTATCTGTCAACAACAATGCTAAATTTGCAATAAGGATAGATCATCATTATTACATTACCAAAAACAAGGACAAGGCTACAAATTTTGTCCATTTCGACAAAAATGCCGCACCTGGTGTAACAGTAAGTAAAAGAACTACAGGACCCCAACAATACACACAAATACACTGCCAAATCATGTATTGACGCCATTAAAGAAAGGTTGCAACGAAAACATATTGAACTTAGCTACAATGGGAATCCGGTAAAATTTACATGCTTTCACTTTACTAATTTCTGCAAATATTATGGCTTAAGAGAAAATGAAAAGTTGTGTTATGTACATAAGCAGTATTCAACTCCACAGTATTCATATTCACAACAAATGATAGATTTTATAGTAGATGAAATCTTAAAAGACCCTATACACATACTTGATAACATAAAAAATAAGTCAACCCCAGGGGCAAAGGAATTCTAAGCATCACAGCCTACTCCTATTCAGGAACCCAGCCTTATCCTTCACGAGTTAACTTATTTATAGTATAATAATATGTACTCTTTTTGTCAATATATGTATTAAAATATATACAAAAACAAAAGATATCCAATGCTTGTAACAATAAAGCATGACCCAGAATGTCATGAATTTACCAGAGAACAGGATATCGACTGGGATTAGAAGAACTTGACAATTAAGAGATTTTATTAAAATTAAGGAGGGAAAAATATGTTGTACCCATTTATGACACTCAATGACAACACAGAAATTGTCCATTCTGAACTACTAAACATGGATGGAAAAGAAAAAGTCAAAGTATGCATTGAAAAACCCGTGTATGGCGGATTCCATTCTGCGGTATGTTATCTTCCTGATTACTCATGGGAAAACATCCAAGGATTTTCAGATTCAGAAATAAATACTTTACAAGAATTTCTTGAATCCCTCTCCCATATCATTATCCAACTTGCAAAAGACGGGGGAATAGACGGGGGGACTGAATATGCCGCAAATTTTTAAAATCGGATCATATACAGTATATTTTTGGATGAACGAAGGCATCCCGCTGGAACCTGTACATGTCCATGTCGCAAAAGGCGTCCCGTTGATAATAAGTAGATGAAATCTTGAAAGACACTATACACATAACATAATAATATGCACCCTTTTTATCAATATATGTATTAATATATACAAAAACCGCCCAGTGCTACCAACACTGAACGGCTTTTAATAGATACCAGAAAATGATACCTACACTGCATAAATAGTGTATCATCTTCTGGGCAGCCATGCAAGCGATTTTTCGCTGGCTGTTATTTTTATACACTTTTTTAAGGAGGATTGATACAATGGCAAAGTACAAAAAGCGCTCTGATGGGCGATATGCAACAACGGTTATGGCAGGATACAAGCCCGACGGGAAACCAAATAATATATTTCTGTCCGCCAAAACCGAAAAGGAATTAAAAGAAAAAATCTTTGAACTGAAAATGAAGATTAAGACAGGGGAAGCTATCAAGACATCTGATACATTGCTGAAAGACTATGCTGATAGTTGGTTAGATACATACAAAGCATCTGCAGGTATTAATACAAAGGCAATGTATAAAAATGCATTAAATTATATAAAACCTGAATTGGGACATCTACCACTAAATAAAATTGTCAGATCTGATGTGCAAAAACTGATTAATGATAATCAGGAGCACCCACGGACGTGTGAAATTATTCGCCTAACACTGGTGCAAATATTAAACAGCGCGATTGACGATAAATTGTTACACGAAAATGTCGCGAAAAAAGTAACGCTGCCCAAACGACACAAGGCAGAAAAGAGAGCCTTGACAGAGCTGGAAAAAGAATCGCTTAAAAAAGCTGATTTCACACCAAAGGAATGGGCATTTGTTACTCTGATTTATTTTTTTGGCTTGCGCAAAGGTGAAGCATTGGCACTAACAAAAGCTGATATTGATTTTAAAAACAAATCCCTTACAGTAAATAAATCAGCAGTAATAAATGTTAATCAGACAGTTATTAAAGAAGGCGCAAAAAGCGATGCAGGCAATCGTACAATCCCCATCCCTGATAGCGCTGTGCCGTTTCTGCGCGACTATTTAAAGAATCTTGATACATTTTACCTTTTCCCCGGTAAAAACGCTGCTACGCTGTCAGCAGCGCAATATGAACGCATGTGGAAACATATTATTAAAAAGATGAATGATGCTGCAACTACGGAAAAAGAAAAACTAATAGGTGCTAAACCTATACAGGGATTGACAGCACACATATTCCGGCACAACTATTGCACTATGTTATACTATTCTGGAATTAGTCAGAAAAAGGCTGTGGAGCTGATGGGGCACTCTGACCTGAAAATGATTATGGAAGTATATGCACATCTGGACGAAGAAAAAGAAGCTGTACAGGAGAAATTGAACAAGGCTATAGCGCTATAATCCTGCTATAATCTTGCTATAAAAATGCCCTTTGCTATAGAAAAGCTATAGTAATTTGAGCATAAATCAGCCTGCTTCAGTGCAAACAAAAAAGTCCCGAAACCATAGGAAATCCAACGGTTTCAGGGCTTTTCCTGCGAAAGCTTCCAAAGGGACTCGAACCCTCGACCTACTGATTACGAATCAGTTGCGCTACCAACTGCGCTATGGAAGCTTGTTTGTAAGTTTTATTACAACTACGAAAATTATTATATATGATATTATCTATTTTGTAAAGTATTTTTTTGCCACCTTGTTCGGGTTTTAAACACTTACGTAATATCTAAATTTTATAGAATCCCTTATTTAAG
>CAJUKA010000196.1 GCA_910586585.1 uncultured Lachnospiraceae bacterium | reverse complement strand
AAATAACCGATGAACATCATGCCCTTTTCTTTACTTCCATACCGAGCACTGCAAACAGAGATTTGTTTGACATAGAGCTCACCGAGCAAACCTATGCGGACGGAATATCGGCAGTTTCCTTTGAGCTGAGCGATGGGACGCGCTGTCGCAGCGTGGACAGCCTCCCAGTGTTTACCGCTGATATTTCCGAAATTCCCCTTCACAGCAGTGAAGCCGCATGGTATCGTATCGGGGAAGATATGAGCGGAAAGAGTATCGCTGTCGAACGTCCTGACAACTCTGCTGTATACGTCTACAACAAGTTCCGAGAGCTGCTGTACAGCACCCACATCAAGGACGCAATGAATACCATCGACCTTCCTCCGGACGGCTATATCGCTTTTGTAGGTGAAACCGGTGGCAGTGTGAAAATATTCAAGTAATGGCAGTTTTGTTGTTTTGTGGTGGTTCAGTTATAACAAACACCACTTTACAACTTTTAGACAAAAATGCCGTATGAGACACTTTGGTGTATAATAAGTTTGTGAACCAAAATACACGAAAGAAGTGATCGCATACGACAACTAGGCTTGTCCTTAAGCTGGTTTCAGCAGGCCTAAGAATTACAACTGGTCTTCCTTGGCATAGATGATACCATGGCTTCAAAATTCGGAAAGAAATTTGAGGATGTGCCAAAGAATACAAATTGATGTTTCAGTTAGATGATAGCGATATGCTCCGATTGTGGATTTGGATTCAAATAAAACGGATTTAATCAATAACGTAATAGACTATTTTAGGAAAGATTATAGAGCTGAGATTGTTAAAACAAAATATGAGTTTGGAACCGGCAGGGACAGGCTGGTTCCCTTGTTCCATATCAATGCGGGGAGATAGCAACAGATGTATTTTGGGTAGGTAGTATTATCGAAATAGCTTTTATTGAAAAACGAAAACATACCCGACAGCAGCTTCTTTGCTTTTTGTAAAGTTACTGCATATGGTGGTGTTTACCTTCCGCAACGGAGTGGAAGTCAGCACGAAAATATAAAGACAGCGGGCGGGTTCTGGGAGATTTCGGATATCCTGCCCGCTGTTTTTGCGTGTGTCAATGAAAAAAGATGGAGGACAGAGTGGAAATCTGCAAAGAATAGGAGTATAATTTAACGGCAGATGAATACTCGAAAAACAAAAAATTCTGGAGGTGATAGATAATGGACATGACCAATTTTAAATGGACAAGGGAACCACTGGATTATAAAATCGGAAACGGCAGAGCCGAGATTATTACAAAGCAACACACGGATTTGTGGCAGAGAACCTATTACCATTTTCAAAATGATAATGCTCCGGTGTTTCAAATGGAGACAGAAGAGAAATATTTCAGTTTTGTTGTAAAAACAGAATTTGCGGAAAGTTGCCATAGGTTTGACCAGTGCGGGATTGTGATGTATCTCGACAGTGAAAACTGGCTAAAAGCATCGGTTGAATATGAAAATGAAGAATACCAGCATTTAGGCAGTGTTGTAACAAATGGAGGCTATTCTGATTGGGCAACCACGGTGATTGATGCTTCGGTAAAATCCATGTGGTATCGTTTCAGCCGCCGGGAAAACGATTATTGTGTTGAATGCTCCGCAGATGGAATTCATTTTAACCAAATGAGAATCTGTCATATGCAGAAGGGAAATGGAAAGATTCAATTTGGCATCTATGCCTGCTCGCCGGAGGAATCTTCTTTTAAAGCAATATTTACGGATATGCAGATGATGGAATGCCAGTGGAATGCCCACGATGGACAGCAGCCGGACACAGACTAAAGTTCGGATTGCTATGAATGCCTGTAAAAATTGAGATAATCCCTACTAGGGTGCAAAAAATATCAATAGCCACCCATGCACGGGTGCATCTGTCTTTTTAAAAAGTGTTGATATTCGGGCATTTGCAGTAAATGTAAAAATGATAGCACCCAAGAAAAAATTGTATCAATTTGGACATGCAATATGGTGGTTTAATTTGATGACAGCGATGTTGTAAAACCTGACGGTTATAAATTCGAAGCCCTGGGCATTGTCAGGGATGGTTCTGAAAGTACTGACACAAAAAATGTTTATAAAAAGGGCTGCCATGTTACAGAAGCCTGTGTCCTTATAGCCAGCGATCATCCTGTCAGGATTTTCTCCCACATCTATTCTTCACAGGAAAAAGACTATCAGCCTGCAAATACAATTACCTTCCATGCCATAGAACAATACTCATAAAATCAGGGGCTTGCGGATAAAACTGCGGAAACTCAAGTAACCGAGTACTTGACATTTAAAGAAGGAAGGTGTACAATGCGAAAGGTATTGGGGGAATTCCCGAGTGGCCAAAGGGGACAGACTGTAAATCTGCTGGCGATGCCTTCGGTGGTTCGAATCCACCTTCCCCCACTAGGAAATAACAGAGAATCTGTTCATATATTCAAAAGGCTAAGAAAGAAACAAGTAGCATTATTAAAAGTCTAACAGAGAGTTGCCGAGTGGTGAGAGGCGCAAGAAAGATAATGCGAATACATTCTGGAGTTGCGCACTGAATTATTAGTAGGATGCGACGGTGAACACCGTTATATGTATGAGTATATATTACTCGCTGAGGTACATAACGTGAGTTGTGTATGAACATTAGGTGGTATCACGAAGAATTCGTCCTTTTGAAATAATGGATGGATTCTTTTTTTATGAAGGGAGATTTGCAATGTTTTTTCGCGTAGATAAGAAAATTGCAGCTGTACAGGATGGAATTTATACAGGGGTTGTTGTAGCATATGGACTCGACAATCAGAATTCTTGCGCGAAGACAACGACTTTGTTGAAGTCTGTTGTTGAGGAAACTGCTAAGAAAATCGAGGGTCAAAATTTAAAAACTCTTGATACGCTAAATATTTATAGAGAAGCTATGAAATCTTTGGGCATTCATTCCTCAAAATTTCCGTGCTCAATAGAAGCAATCCTCGCCCGTATTTCAAAGAAAGGGGAATTCCCTTTAATCAGCCCGGTTGTAGATTTGGGAAACTATATTTCGATAAAGTATAATGTTCCGGTCGGAGTTCATGACATTGACTCTCTTGATGACGATTTATATGTTAGACTGGCAACAGTAGATGATTGTAAGGATGAGGGTAATCAATATGATGGTGATAAACTTGTCGAAGGTGAGCCTGTGTATGCTGTTGGAAACTCTGTAAGAACCAGAAGATGGTTGTGGAGACAAATGCCTGCTGGACGTGTTACAGAAAATTCGACTAATTTCATATTCCCTATTGATGGTTTTGTGGGCAACAAGGAAACTATTGATGCAGCTTGCGATGAACTTATTGCACGAATTCGCGAAATTTTTCATATCGAAGCAGAGAGCGGTAAGATTACATCGGATGAATTGGAGTTTAGATTTGGTTCAATGACGGATGAGGAAAAGGCTATCGAAGATCAGATTGCTATTATGCTCAAAGGTGTTGCCCAGTATACTACTGTTTCGCAAATACGAAAAAAAGTGTCTGATGCGGTAAAGGGAAACAGACCTTTAAGAATTAAGTTGGGATTAGATCCGTCCGCACCAGATATTCATTTGGGGCATTCGGTTGTTCTTCGAAAGATTCGCCAAATGCAAGATTTGGGGCATGTCGCAGTTATTATTATTGGTGATTTTACTGGTATGATTGGCGATCCAACAGGAAAATCTGCTACTCGCAAACAATTAACGCGCGTACAGGTTGAAGAAAATGCTAATACCTATATGGCGCAGATATTCAAAATAATAGATAAAGATAGAACCGAGGTCTATTATAATAGTGAATGGCTTGGTAAAATGTCGTTTGCTGATGTTATCGAACTTGCTTCGAAATGTACCGTTGCCCGCATGTTGGAGCGCGATGACTTTAACAATAGATATACAAATCACCAGCCGCTGTCTGTTCATGAGTTTTTTTATCCTCTAATGCAGGCTTATGATTCTGTAGCCATCAGAGCAGATATTGAATTGGGTGGTACAGATCAGACCTTTAATATCCTCATGGGACGTAATATTCAGCGTGACTATGGGCAGGAACCCCAGCTAACGCTGTTTATGCCTTTGTTGGAGGGTATAGATGGCAAAGAAAAAATGAGTAAGAGCTTGGGAAATTATATTGGAATTAGTGAAGCTCCTGCTGTGATTTTTGAGAAAGTTATGAAAATTCCGGATGCAATGATTATCAAGTATTTTAATTTATGTACAGATTTGCATCCAGCAAAAGTGGCTGAGTTACAAAGAAAACTGGAAGCCGGCGCAAATCCTCGTGATATTAAGATGATTTTGGCTCGTGAGATTACAACACTCTATGCAGGGGATGAAGCTGCGGTTGAGGCAGAGCTGCGTTTTAAGTCTGTTTTTCAGCAGAACCAGATTCCTGATGATGCACCTATTGTATTGGTCGATTCATGTGATGGTGTTTCTGATGGAAATCAGTTGGTCACAGCTTTGGTTCGTGAGGGGTATTACGGATCAAAATCACAGATTAGACGAATTTTCCAGCAGGGCGGAGCCACATGGGATAATGAGCGCGTAACAGACATTCAAACACTGCAAATTACAAATGAAGAGCATATTCTTAAGTTGGGTAAGAGCAATTTCTTTAGAGTGCGTTTCTGATGTAACGATAGTAAAAGTGTGTTGGCTTTTGATAAAAGCGATGACACATAGATGTATTATGAGATTATAGCGAACCGCTTTGCTCCAAAAAGGAAAGATTTGCTTTCTGAAGAATACTCAGCATCCCATTCAATTTGTTATAATAAGTGCAATTATAACTGTTGCTTTTGTGATTTTAGAGATCGCCCTTCAGATGCGTATCAAAGATTTGTTGGAGATGGGTTTGTAAAAGAAGTTGAAAAATTGTTGTCACGAGGGTCTAACTTTAAGTTCACTGGCAGTTAGCCAACTCTGAATCCAGAAATCGAGTCACATTTGAGTAGTGTAAAAAACGTGGTGGTTATATATATTTTGATTCTAATAGCTCAAACCCTGAAGTTTTGACACGCCTAATGGAAAGGGAATTGATTGATGTCTTAGGAATTTCTTTGAAAGATATTACGTTGGAAGAGGCGATGACAACGGCTGGTATAAAGAACAAAAAGCTACTATGGGAAAACCTTTGGAAGTCTATAGAAATTGCATCAATCCATTCTGCTGCCATGCGAACGATAGTGACTTTGATTTTCACTGAAGATGCTTTCTTAAAACGGCAATAATCTGCAGTCTTTCTATTTGACGGGATTTGCTCTGACTTCATTTGCCATACCCATTTTAAGCGATTACAAGATCCATACCAGTCGCAGTCAACTTCATGACAGTCATAAGGAAAGTACGATTTTTCCAACTGTTGTTCTGTGCGAAGTAATAGTTCCTCATAACCCTGCATTTTCAGCAGGATGATTTGCAGAGTGCGCCTGTCCACTGTAAGCAATGCCCGATACAATGTTTCGTTCTCAATCTCATCCAGTAAATCGGTAACAGTCGGTATCTCCATTCATCGGCTGTGCGGCCGGCTCTTTGATGACTGTTAATTGTAAATCCTTTACTTCAATTAATATTTCCTGTTTGCATTTCGGACAGTAGAGAGGAAAGTTTTTCAAAACTGTATCCTCTCTAATTTTGTCACGGGTCTTATTACCACAAATGGGACATAACAACCAGTTACTTATTTTTTTCATTTCCAGCATTCCATTTTTTCAACGCGCTTTCAATATATTTTATTTAATAAATTTATCGAAGAATTTATATGCAGCAACGCATAAGCCGATAGGCAGCCCAAAGAGGAGACCACCGATACATATCCCAATAATCAGATGAAGCGTTGTATAATCATCTGATAACATATAATATTTTAGTCCCCATACAGAATTTGGTAGTGTCAAATCCTACCTGATTTTTTGTTACTCAAACCTTGATTTTATGG
>CAJUKA010000195.1 GCA_910586585.1 uncultured Lachnospiraceae bacterium | reverse complement strand
CACAAGTCCGGCTTCCGTCTGCCGGTATTGCCGTGGATCTTGTCCTGTCACGCTCACAAAACTGTTCAGGGTGTGATATTTCGCCTTTGCATTATCAGATATAGATGCTCTGTTACTGTGCATGATATGGTAAAAAAGTTCACGCGCGTTATGATCCTTATTTAACAGCTTTTCAAGCATTGCTGTCAGTCCTGCATCATCAACACCCGATACTTTGAGGGAATAATTGTAAGGATCAATTGAGAAAGTCATGTTGTATTTACTCAGCATGGCATTGTCAATCCCCGCATTTCCAAAAATATTGCACAGCTGCATATTGATTGTCTTTCGGTTGTACTCATGTGCCTGTTTCTCCGTTACATCACGTACTTCACCTTTTAAATGGGGATCGTCTAAATTTCCTCCGCCGTTCAAACAACCATACAACGTCATATGCAATTCATTGTCATACATTGCAGTTACTTCCAGCTCACTAAACTGCTTATAATAATTTGAAGAATATTTTTCACTGAGTGCTGCATACACTTGACTTACTGTTGTATATTTAGCCCGATTTCTTACGCCCATTGCATAATATGTATCTTCCAGCTTTTCAAATGCTTTGTACCGTTCACTTTCCGGATCATGATTATTGCTTTTCACTTTATCCTCTACAAGTTCAAGTTTCCTTTTCCAATCTGGCTTTTCTGGTAGATTTGATGTGTAGCGATAAGAAATATTATAATAATTGTAATACGCCGTATCTTTCATATTTCCCCCTTTTCTACATCTTTTGGTCAAAGCCATTTCCTCTCATCATATTACCAGCAATCACTATACCCGAATCATATCGCAGCTTTATATTTTTATCTAGCTGCAGCTTTTCTGACGCTTCATCCTCCTGTCTTTTTTCTTCTGCCTTCTCTTCCTCATCTTTCTTTTCTTCTCTGATCTTCTTAATTCTTTCTCGCAATTCTTCTCTTGCTTTTTCTGTTCCCGAATCAACCTCATCTGTAACACACGTTTCTGCTGTCATACTATCATATCCGTTTATCTTTATGCTGCAGCTTAATACCTTACACCCTCTTGCCGCTTGCGTAGACTTTATTTTTTCAACATTTTCAGGTATCAAAGCCAGATTGTATTCCAACCATTCTGATGTCTTTTCATCTCCTAATGCCTTCGACAAAAGTGAACTGTTTATCTCCACAGAATACTCAGTGCTTTTCAAGCACTTATATTTTTCTGTCAGATAATTACTATACTCACGCGTATTGCTGTACGTTTTTTCTGCCGTCTGCTGTTCTGTTGCATTTTCAGAACTGTCCTTTGGTTTTGTCTGAGTGTAGTAATTTGCATACGTTGTATACTGATTTACTCCTGTTATCGCCATAATCTTACCTCCCTGCCTTCACCTTTTTTATACGCTCTATTAAAATCAGAATATTTACTCCTCATATAGAAGTTTCCCATAACGCAGTCATTTCATCCATCTTGCATACGAATCCTCCTTGTCAGGACAGTTTACCATTCACTTTTATTTATTACAGTAAAACCGTCTTTTATCATCAGTTGAGCCATTTCCTCGCTTATCGCTACATCCTTATTTAGAATGTGAACGAAATAAGTCCCAGTATCCGTCTTGATCAAATACGAATTATTTTGATTCACTTCATGCGCATTCTGCTCTGTTTCTATGTCTTCCATCGGCGCTTCATATTCGGTCTGTAGAACGAAAGAGTACGAAATGAAAAGCAGAAAGCTGGCGATCGTCCATGCAAGAATATTTCCTTTCTTTGCAAAAATACGTCTTTCCTTTGCAACCAATTGAAATCGTTCAAGGAGCAGATTCGGATTATCATAATGGAGCCCTGTAGCATTTCCGTTTTTGAGACTTTCCTTGTATTCACTTAATATGACCGCCAGATAATCGCCTTTTGACGAATGCGCCAGCTGCTGTACTGCCGTCAGGTCACACCGGATTTCCAGACTCTGACGCAAATCCTTTTTTAACAAATATACACAAGGATTCCACCAATAAAGCGCGCATAATATGTTAATCAGATTCTTTACCAGAATATCGTTATTCTTCAGATGGGAACACTCGTGAAGGAGTATAAACCTTAATTGTTCCTCTGTATATCGCTTATCAGGTATGATAATCTTTTTACGCAGTATGCCAAAGCAGCAGGGCGTTTTGACTGATGCAGTTTGAAGTATGTCCGGCTTTTTGCTGCCGTTCCATATCGTATCTACGATTTGTGCTGCCCTGCCGTTTCTTTGTAACGGCATTTCCCCAAAATAACGGGCAAGCTTCGCATACTGTATCAAATAATGCAATAAAATCAGAATTGTTCCCAAATGCCAGATCCAACGCAACAAATCAAACACCGAAATACAATTTCCTATATTTCGTTCGATGCAGGAAAAATAGTATATTCTGTTATAGAGTGTTCCGCCGAATATGATCTTTGTCCATGGAAATTCCACGGGAACCGCCATTCGTATCATACAAAACAAGTATAAGACAATCACGCCTGACACGCTACAGACATCAATTAATTTATATTTTGTTCTTAACACATAAAAAATCAAAATAAGAATACTGCTCCACAACACTGCCATGCAGACAGAAAAAAATGTAATATACATGCGCTTGCCTTATTGATCTTTGAACTGGTCTGCCTTGAGGGAAGCAATGACTTCTTCCAGCTTGGCAATCACTTCTGCATCCTTTTCCCGCGGATTTTTTCTGCTCACGCCAATCAGTGCGGCCGTAAGATCTGCCAGAGAGTTTTCATTGATTCCCCTGTTTCTCAGTACAGACGAATAGTATTCTTCCTTTGTGAGCGATGGCACCAGCTTCCTCGCATATGTTTTTGTAGTCTTTTCAAGTCCTGCCACTTCAAGATAGCCGTTGTCGGACAAAGACTGCACTGTCCTGCACAGCGTGATATTCGTCCAGCCATCGGATTCCAGTTGTTTTGCCATCTCGCTTGCAGTCAAAGGTTTCTTGATTTCCCAAAGATAGTTCATCAGTTCTTCTTCTCTTTTGTTTAAGATATCTTTCTTTTTCAACATCGTCCTCCTATATCACAGTTTTGCATTAATTGGCAACGTATATCATTTTGTGATATTCTATCTAATATATCGTCTATTTTTTATTTTTCTTAATAACAAAATATTTTTTATTACGGCATTATTTCTGTTATGATTTTCACCGGAATTTCCCTAATATGTTGTATCCTTTGTGATGCATTTGCTTTTGCCTTCACATTTACCCCTTTCAGCAAATATGTATACCGCGAACCAGTGTATTCATCAGGAAATCAGCAGCTTTGCTGCACGTGCCCCTACTCAATTAATTTTAGGAATGGTCTTCTCAAAAACAGTCAACAGATGTACAATATACTTGTATTAACCGTTACAGTTAATACGGAGAATGTATATGAATGAAAAGTTTTTCAAACTTCCATTAGAAAAACAACGGCGTATTATAAACGCTGCTTACAAAGTGTTTTCCGAAAACAGCTACAAAAAAGCCCCAATGTCGGAAATTGCAGACGAGAGCGGTATTTCAAAAGCGTTGCTTTTTCACTATTTTACAAACAAAAAAGAATTATATATGTACCTATGGGCGAATGTTATTGAGGTGACAAGGAAAGCGATTACAGAATACAAAACTTTGGAAACAGATGTCTGGAAAAAGGTTTATACGCAGAAAGCATTTTGCCAATGGAGATAATCCGGAGCAAGTAAATAAGGAAATAGAAAAATTTATTATTGAAACTGTTCACAAAGAAAGGAAAAATTATGCTGTATTATGATGAATATGGAAGCAAGGAAAATCCGACTATCATGCTTCTGCATGGGGCGGGTGCGCTTGATACATTTTGTAGGCAGTATTGCTTTTCTGATAAATATCATCTTGTTGTACCTCACTTAGCAGGTGCGGGAAAAGCGGCTGCTGAGATTTATGAGCCAGAAAAAACCATAGATGAACTCTTTACACTCATTCAATCCCTACATAAAAAGCGAATCGGAGTAATTGGTCATTCACTTGGAGGTCAGATTGCAATAATGCTTGTCAGCAAGAATCCCGAATTATTTAACTTTGCTGTATTTTTAAGCGCATGGGTCAATCCCAAGCCGAAAGCAATTCGAATGTACTGTTCTTTTGCGGGATTATCCGCAAAAATGCTGCATTGGAAATGGTTGGTGCAGTTTCAGGGAAAGTATTGGGGCTACTCAAAGAAACAGGCTGATAATATGGCAGAATATTCAAAACAGATCACTCCACTGGTGTATCACTCCTTCTTTTCCAATACATTAGATTTATCAAAGTTACCTGCATATCAAGCAGTAACGATACCAATGTTGGCAATTTGTGGGAGTAAGGAAGTCAGAGATATGAAAACTTCTCTTACATTACTTGCTCAAAATCCAAACTGTCAGACAATAACATTGCAAAGAGCAAACCACGACTTTCCAATACGTAATGCCAAGCAACTTAATCCAATTCTTGAAAAGTTTATATTAGAGTGTTTATGAAACGAGAAACATGTCCTGTTTGCGGAAATAAAACCCGTGACAAAAAGGGGTTGCTCCATGAACACGCAAATGAACCGCCGCAAAAATACTTTTTTGCCGTTGTCATAAAAATCTCCATTCTTACCAAAATCTGCGAATTTGGGCGTAAGCACAAATTTGCCGTGTGAAAAATTTATTTTTCACACTAGCCTCCTTTATTTCCTCCGCCATACACCAAACAGACTTTTCCTGTAATGTTTGAGTGCTTCGATCGCCGGCCCGTAATTTCCTGCCGCTTTCAGATGTTCCACGCCTTTTTCAATGTTTTCCCGCACACCGATCCCCTCAGCGTACATCATTCCCAGCCCATAACTTTTATAGGGCGAATTTTTGCTTTTCTCCAAAAATAATTTTCCTCTCGCCGGGTCCTGCTGGCAGCCGTATCCCAATAGATAGCAGATCACCAGAAGAGCATACTGGACATATTCCGTCTCTTTATCTTTTTCCAGCCATTGAATGGCCCGTGCGTAAGCCACAGCCGTACCCCAGTCGTGGAAATACAGACGCCCCATCTGGCGGCAGGCATTGGCAGGGATTTTTTTAACTGACTTCCCGCCAATCCCCGATATGCTATGTTGATGACTGTTATTTGTAAATTTTTTGCTTCAATTAATGTTTCCTACTTACATTTCGGACAGTAGAGTGGATAGTTTTTAAAACGGTATCTTCCCTAGCCGTTTACAGACAGACGCTTTCTTGATTTCTTTTTTTACCTTTTCGGGAAGTGTGTCAAGAAAACTCTGGTACTCCTGTATATATTCGGGATAAATACGGAGCTTCATTCCCGTTTTTCTGTATACGAATGTTGCCAAAGTCCTTTTATTGCTGTTTCGCACATAAGACACAACATAGCCGCTTTTTTGGGATTTAATGTCGCACTTACAGCCGTTTTCTATCAGATACTCGTTGATTTAATTTACAAAACTACGGAAACGATCGTCAACTGTTTCCATAAACATATTAAATTTCTCGTCCATAAGTCCCTCCGTTATCCCTTTTTTGATACGGGTATACCTTGGACACACCGTCCTGCACAGGTCTGTTGTCACGAACTTCAAGCTGCACAAGCGCAGGGAAACCGAGGAAGCGGAACAATATGTGTTTCCCAATACGCATGAAGCCATCATTTCGCAAGAACTGTGGGACAGCGTTCACCGCAGAATAAAGCGGGTAGAGCGGGCCTCCTCCTGGGGCAGTCAATATAACCGTCTGAGCGGCTACCTCTATTGCGCCGACTGCGGCAGGCGTATGACCTTGCAGACCCATCACAGTAAGAAAGACGGCTCCATCCGACACTCTTTTCATTTCCCTGATACGGAAGTACAAAGACCCCGTTGAAGTGACCGATATGATGTTCTCCGAACTCGTTGACAAGATTGTTGTCTATGAAG
>CAJUKA010000194.1 GCA_910586585.1 uncultured Lachnospiraceae bacterium | reverse complement strand
GTAGAGCACTTGACTTTTAATCAAGTTGTCCGGGGTTCGAGTCCCCGATGCCTCACTAATTAGAAATCGCTTAAAAGCTTGTAAAATAAAGGTTTTGAGCGGTTTTTATTATGAGAAAAAGTAGGGTGAAATAATGTAATATTTCTATAGCAAAATTATAGCAGATGAAAATATTATAGCAAAATTATAGCAGGATTATAGCGCAATAGCTTTGTTTATTTTCGCTTGCACAGCTTCCTTTTTCTCGTCCAAATGTGCATACACTTCCATTATCATTTTCAAGTCAGAGTGTCCCATTAACTCTACGGCTTTCTTCTGGCTGATATCAGAATAGTATAACATGGTGCAGTAATTATGTCTGAAGATATGTGCGGTTAATCCAGTTATGGGTTCCGAGCCAATTTCTTTTTCCTTGTCAGATGTAACGGCAGCATTCATTTTCTTAATAATCCGTTCCCACATCTTTACATACTGTGTTTTAGATAGTGTTTCTGTGCTTTTTCCTTTGAAGAGGTAAAAACTATTGACCGAATGCAAAAATTCCCTCAAAAACAATTCTGCGCTTTCTGGGATAGGCAGTGTGCGGTTCCCTGCATCGGACTTTGCGCCTTCCTTGACGATAGGTGTATTTTTATCAAATACGACAGTTTTATTGACTGTCAGAGTCTTTTTCTTTAAATCGATGTCTGCCTTGGTAAGAGCGAGACATTCTCCCCGGCGCAGTCCAAAATAAAAGAGCAGTAGCACAAAGGCTTTTTCCTGCATAGTAAAATCCGCTTTCTTTATCGCTTCTTTTTCTAGTTCTGTCAAGGCGCGCTTTTCTGATTTATGCCGTTTAGGTAGAGTCACTTTTTTTGCTATATTCTCATGTAGCAATTTATCGTCAATCGCACTGTTAAAAATTTGCACAAGCGTCAATCGAATAATCTCACATGTTCGGGGGTGTTCTTGTCGGTCGTTAATCAATTTCTGTATGTCAGATCGGACAATTTTGTTAAGCGGTAGATGTCCAATTTCTGGTTTTATATGGGAGTTGATAACATTTATGTACATTGCCTTCGTGTTAATGCTTGCAGATGCTTTGTATGTATCTAACCAACTATCAGCATAGTCTTTTAGCAATGTATCAGATGTCTTGATAGCTTCCCCTGTCTTAATCTTCATTTTCAGCTCAAATATTTTTTCCCTCAGCTCTTTTTCCGTCTTAGCTGACAAGAATATATTGTTTGGTTTTCCGTCGGGCTTGTATCCTACCATAACCGTTGTTGCATATCGCCCATCAGAGCGCTTTTTGTACTTTGCCATTGTATCAATCCTCCTTAAAAAAGTGTATAAAAATAACAGCCAGCGAAAAATCGCTTGCATGGCTGCCCAGAAGATGATACACTATTTATGCAGTGTAGGTATCATTTTCTGGTATCTATTAAAAGCCGTTCAGTGTTGGTAGCACTGGGCGGTTTTTCATTGCGATGTCGCAATTAGATTATATTAATCATATCACAAGTTATTCTGTGAAGTCTACATCAGTCTTTTCATATCTTTGAAAAAATCTATCCCAAGTGTAATTGTGCTTTTAAGGCGTCCTGTAGTACCTGTGAAAAATTGATATTTTGTTCTAAGGCAGCTTTGTTGAGCCACGCTGGAATAGTAAGCGTTTTTTTGACAGATTTTTCAAAGTGCGCTTTGGCATATGCATCAACGTCTACAGTTACCATGTTCACAAAAGCTTCACACATGGAAGATTCAAGATCGCGTTCTTTTGCTACGGATTCAGGGTTTATATCTGAAAGCTTAGATGGTTCGGGAATACTGTCGCCATCCATTTTGCAGGTATGAAGATAGCCTGCCAGGCAGTCAACAGCCATTGCCATAGCTTCTTCAAAGGTGTCTCCCTGTGTTGAAAGCCAGTTAAGGTCTGGGAATATTACAGAATAACTATTGTTGTCATAAAAGAAACAAGCTGGATACATTGATAACATTGAAATACACACTCCTGTTTTTTGAATATTCATCTGCAAGGATTAAATTTTCCATTTCTCTTGGCTTTAATGGCATTGAATATACCGCCCTTGCATTATTACTATAGCACAACATACGTGCATAGTAAATACGTGCAATAAAAAAGAGAAATAATTGTTTAGATCTTACCTGATAGTTCAGTTATTTGACTTATTTTTATATTATATGACAATAATACATTGACTTTTTATGAGCAGATATGGGAAAATATAGAAAACACATAGGAGGATTTTATAAACATGAAAATTTGGAAACTTGTATCTGGTATTCTTTGTATTCTCTTTTCATGCGTAATTGTATTTCAATCGTGTGCGGCCGGAATTGTAAATACAATAGAGGCAAATGGAGAAGTCAGTGGAACTGCAGGAGTTCTTGTAGCAATTATGATCTTAACAGGAGGAATTGTTTCCATCGCAACAAGAAATAAGAAAACTGGTGGTAACGCTGCATGTGTATTTATTTTTGCAACAGGAGCAATTATAGGTTATGCGCTGTCAGGAAATTTTGGTGATTTAATGGTATGGGCAACATGGGCACTGGCTTGTTGCATAATGGCACTTATTGCACTTATCAGAGAAGATAAAAACTGAATAAGATAGAATGTTTTGTTATAGCAGGCAGAAAAGTCTCTAGTAAGTTATTTACTTAGGGACTTTTGTTTTTATGGCAATCTGCAAAAAACTCTAAAAAAGTGACGGTTCATTTTTTGTAAGTATCTAACGGAATTTGTCTGAATTATAAGATATGAAAATACAAGGGTAGATTTTATGCCTTATAACGTGATAGCATTAAGTCATAAGAAAAAATAATTGCCTAATAATTGCCAAAATGAAAGGAGCATTGAATATGGATACAGAAAATATGACATGTGAGGAACTTAAGGCAGAGATTATCAGAATGGTGAAGGAGATTGATGATATAGAGATCTTGGAGAAAATTTATCATTTTGTCAAGAAATTATTAATAATGGAACAGGAAGAGGATTAGAGAAAGGGCAGCAGGTAAGCATATGAGCTACAGAGAAAAGATAATTAAGCTGCTAGACAGATTTGCTGAAAACAGTTTAAAGGAATTGTATAATCTTATGGTATATTACTATCTAAAAAGCGGAACCTGACGATTCCGCTTTTTGCGTTAAAATTTGTAATCAATACCACTTTGCTTTAATACTGCATTTGCAGTGAATCTTGATTTAATTTTTGTATCAACTGTTATATGGCGGTTTGTAATAGGGCTGTACCAGATATCGTGATCGCCTTTTCCATGCCGTTCAAAAGTACAGCCATTTTGTGTAAGTATTTTACGTACTTTCTTTTCGTATTCAGCCATTTATATAACCACACTTTCATGACGTTCTGATTTAAAGGTAAGAGATAGAGGCTGTACATCGGATGCATTTAAGGTAAGCAGTTCCGGTACAGCATATCGGGTACGTTCCAAAAGTGCATCAAAGGAACCAGATTCCAATACAAGGCCGGGAATGTCGTTGCTTGTGGCAATCCATACATTGGCTTCATTATCCCATGTAAAATTTATAATATATTCCATGATAAACCTCCAATATTTCATGATTCATATTTCTTTGGATTCTTGATTTTCTGGTTTTATTTCGAGCTGTTTTATGTATTCTGCGCTTTTGTTAACAATTCGTTCAAGGTCTTCCCAGTCTTCAAGGGTATATTGTGCAAACATTCTGAACATAGTGTTTGCTAATTTGCTTTCATTATGCAGTAAATTGTCCAACATTTCTATCAACTCAACAGATTGGTCAATAAACATATCGCCTTCGCCAGTAGTAAGCCAAACAGGGTCAACACGAAATTCCCGACAAATAGACTTGCGCATTTGTTCAGTAACGTTTCTTTTACCATTTTCAATATTTGATAATGCGGCATGTGTAATTCCTAATTTATTACTAAATTCTGTAAGTGTGAGTTCTAGTTCTTTTCTTAAAATGCGTATTCTATCATTTTCCGTCATTCTTTCATACCTCCTTATTATCAACAATATCATTGCAAAACATAAAAGTCAACAAAAAGTTGTCAAAGACACAAAAAGTATTGACATTTAGAAAAAAAACGACTAATATATGTGTCATAGACAAAATAAATATTGTCATAGAAACAAACCATTGCTTTTCGACTTTAGGAGGTGAGTTCATGAATAAGGAAAAGAAAGAGGCAGCAAAACGAACAACGGAGAATTTTATAAAAAAGTCAGAAATTGAGAAAGCATTCATTCTTGGGTATATGGTAAAGAGAATGCAGCTTAAGGAACTGGAAGAAAGCAATGTTAATGCACCAGAATTAATGGCGAAGTAGGAGGATAGATGCAGGAATATACAGAAAAAAGAGTCAATAAAACCATATTATTTGAAACGAGTGGAGAAACAATTTCTATGCAAATTAAGTTAGAAAATGTTTCTCCAACAACAAAAAAAGAAGCTTTAAGTAATGCAATAGATATTTTATTTAAAGACGTAAAAGAAACTATTCTTTCTTAGAAGCGAAATGCCCGAATTCCTTGGAGAAATTTGCAAATTTTTCGGGTTCATCAAGAAATTTTGATAAGAGTGTCTCAGTCAATGCAACCTCTGGTGATTTGGTATTTGATATTGCTAGTTTATCAGCCAATATGGAGATGGCAGTAGAATCTTTTGAATTTATTTCTGAAGATAATTTTTCGAGTCTGTCCTGTATATTGTATATTTCCTGCAAGATTTGCGAGTAAATATTTATGTTTAGAGGTGGAGGAATTACAGAATATATGTGGAACGAATGCAAAAGTTCCTAAGAACTGTGAATACTGTAGTAATTTCGTTCAGCATTACGGAAACAATGGAAGTGGATTTTATCCAATGTATACTGGACATTGTGTGGCAGGAAACAGATTAAAAACAAGAAAATCAGATGAAACATGTAAAGCTTTTGTAAAAAGGACGTATGGAAAAAATTATTTATGAAAGTGCAGTAATTAATATGAGAAAAAATTTAAAAGAAGCCCGCCAGAAAGCGGGCATGACACAACAGCAGATGGCGGACAAATTAGGTCTCACTTTGAGACATTATCAGAAGATTGAGTATGCGGATTTGAACGGCTCCTTTGAGGTTTGGGACGCCTTGGAGGACATTCTAGGGATACATCAACGCATACTCCGAGAGAGGACAGATAAGAATCCCTCTCAAGAATAAAGTCGGTAGGCACGTTCCATAAGTCCGCAATTTGAATCAGCATAGAAAGAGAAGGTTCTCTTTCGCAACCTTCGTATTTTTGGTATGAGCGTAAAGATAAGCCTAATTTATCAGCGGTTTGTTGTAAAGTAAAACCTTTGTTAATGCGGATTGCCCTAAGTCGGTCTCCAACCATTGTAAAACCTCCTAAAAAATACTTGACATATGCCCATATTGTACGTTATATTATAAATAAATTATATGCCCATTATGGGCATATAAGAAAAATAGAATGGTACAAATGGAATGGAGGTATGGATATGTTATCAGAAAAGGTTCAAAAGTTAGAGCAGGAAAACATCGCTCTAAAGGCACAGGTAGAAGAATTACAGAATATATGTGGAACAAATGCAAAAGTTCCTAAGAACTGTGAATACTGTAGTAATTTCATTCAGCATTACGGAAACAATGGAAGTGGATTTTATCCAATGTATACTGGACATTGTGTGGCAGGAAACAGATTAAAAACAAGAAAATCAGATGAAACATGCAAAGCTTTTGTAAAAAGGACATATGGAAAAAATTATTTATGAAAATATCAAGATAATTGAACAAATATGTAAAGAAAAACACAAAGCTGTATAAATAATTTGGAGGTGGAATATGGGAAAGAATATAAAAAACACTCATGTACCTGTAGAAATTGAGTTTACAGATGGATATCAAAAGAGATTTACAGAAGCAATACTCAAAATATATGAAAAAAGAAGAAAGGAAAACAGGAGTACCAAAGATGATAAA
>CAJUKA010000193.1 GCA_910586585.1 uncultured Lachnospiraceae bacterium | reverse complement strand
TATGTAGCGGCGGTTATTCAGTTTTTAGCTGGCTATAATTCCACAAACTGGAATTCTGATAAGACACTTTTTATAGAATTTAATAACTGTTATATCTTATCTTCAAAAAGTCCGCAAACCCTTGAAAACGCTAAATTTATAGCAAGTGAGTTTGCCCTTAGACTTTCCCTTGTGTTATATCCTTTTCCCTCATGTTACGAACCCTCATAAGGGCAAAAATAAGGGAAAGAAAAACCTGTAACAAATTATAACATGAAATGAACAGGACAGGAAGAACTGATTGGAATGCTTTCACAAATTTCTCCAAAACACAAGAAGAAAGGACGAAAAAATATGAGGTTTATTCATGCAACATATAATATGCTCCATAACAGTATTGATGTAACCACTTTTGACGGATATGTTTTACGGATAGACTGCGGAAAAGCGGAAAAAGGATTAAAAACAACGCCATGCTCCGAATGTGCCTTAAATGCTGTGGCAATAGACAATCCCCTTGAATATGCAACACTATATCTTGAGGGCAGTATGCAGAAATGGATAGATGCAGAAGATTCATTAGAATTGTGGTAATATATCTTTCTTTGTATAGAGGACTGGTCAAAATATAAACCAGTTCTCTCTTTATTTGTAAAAAGAAGAATGTTATAATTTCATTAATCTAAATACATGAAAAGGAATACTTATGAAAAACGACATTCAAGAACTCTATGATTCCATACAGATTAAAAAAGCCTTGCAGGATTTACATATTACAAAAGTTTCAGAACTGAAAGAGTATAATTGCGTTACATTAGCGAACAAACTCCGAACAGGTTACAATAAGCTGATGATTATAAGGAAACTGAATGATTTAGGTTATCTGCCTTCCGCCGAAAGCGCAATATCAATCCATGACATTCCCATGTCAAGGAAAATGCGGAATATTTTTTTAAGAAATGGTATCGTATACCTTGCACAGCTTTCTGCATATCCAAGGGAAGAAATATTACAGTTTCGCAACGTAGGTGAACTTGCTATGTCAGAAATTGATACTCTTTGTGAAAAATATGGGATTCAGATACGCTCCCTTTCTCCCATTAAAGAGGCATTCAGTGAATTTCAATTTCACAAAAAAATATACCCGCTATTCTTTAGAGGCGATATATTCAGTGTAGATGATATCCGAAATAAATCTGCCCATGATTTATATAATATATGCGAACAGGATTACTGCCTTACCATGAAAACATACCATGCACTAAGGAAAAATGGAGTGACACTCTGCGGCTGGAATGACCAGTATCTGTTTGAAATTTTACCCCAATATAAATCTGTTCAGTTATTTAAACAATATGGGATTATTGCGGTTTCGCAGCTTTCAGATTGCAGTGAACAGCAGCTCAAAGCAATATCCGACAGTGTTCCGGCACTGTCACCATTAATACAAAAGTTATTGACAGATACACATATGGATAAGGAGGTGGACTGATTTACGCAACTAAACTTCGGAAGTCAAATTAACCCTCTCACGAGAATTATACATTACCAAATTTCAGAACTAATGGTATAATATACCTTTCTCAACTTTCCGCCTAGCTTTACCCATTAATTGTGGTAAAGCTGTTTTAATGTCCGTTTTCTGCTCAAATAATCCATTTTCTGTAAAGGATATTGATAATCTTTGCGGTATTGTTTATATTGTCATCATTGAAAGGAAAAAATTACCGAAAGATACACTTATGGATAAAAATGCTCTGATTTATGTAATGAAGTCAATCTTTTATCATTTTAATCCGCACTATTTTAACTGCTTTTCTTTATTCTGTAAGAAAAGCGCTATACTGTAACCAATACAGTTCAATAAATATGAAAAGGAGCAGGACATGGAGCAATATATTGACAAACTTAGCCTTTCTTCGGAAATTAAATTAGCTTTACGGAATATACATATTACCAAAGTTTCAGACCTTGATGGACTTGATTATCTAACGCTGGCAGAAAAGTTCCCCAAAGGTTATAACGTAACAGCTATAGCAAATGAACTGAACTCGTTAGGATACCTGTATCCGCCGGAAAATGAAATATCCGTTTATGATATTTCTATGTCTAAACGTCTGCAAAATGCCCTAATACAGAATAACATATTGTACCTGTCGCAGTTATCCAAACGTCCAAGAGAGAAAATACTGAATTTCCGCAACTTAGGCAAGAGTACAATACCGGAACTCGACAGCATATGCCAAAAGTATGGCATTCAGATAGGTTCTCTTGCTCCCATTAAGGAGGCATTTGACAGTTGCCATTTTCCTGTAGCACTGCACACTATCTTTTTTCAGAACAATATATTCTGCATGGACGACTTTAAACACAAGACTGCCCATGATTTATATGCCATTTGCCAGCGTGATTATGCCCTGACTATGAAAACATACTATACACTAAAGAAAAATGGAGTTATGTTTGAAGATTGGGAGGACAAGTATCTATTTGAGATTCTTCCGAAGAAAAATACTTCCTTGATATGGCAGAAATATGAAATTTCCACAGTGTCGCAACTTCCTGCCTGCAATAAACAGCAGCTTGAAGAAATAATTTCTGCATTTTCGGAATTGTCAGAATTTATAAAGTTATGACCAAGCATACTGAAGAATTTTGTTCACTGCTTTCGCATTTAACTACATATACATCTAACTGAAATGGGGGAAATATCCTCCATTTTATTTTTATCTGTTTTTACAAATCTTTTGCACTACCTCCTGTATGATTGTAGAAATGAATTAAAGGCGTACAGCAAGCAGTTAAGCATTTATTGGCGGTAAAATATTTCTTGAATTATTGGCGGTAATATATTATACTGTTTGTGTTGGCAAGGAAAGGAGGGAAGTATGCCGGAAAAGCATAGAGGGCGACCAACGACGGACAATCCCAAGACTATGCGTGTTGATGTACGTCTGACCGAAGAAGAACTGCAAATGTTAGACAAATACTGTCAGCAGGCAGGCGTATCACGTCCACAGGGATTGCGTGACGGAATTAAGGCTCTCAATGCAAGAAAGTAAGAAGGAAGTGGTGCCGTTGGCAAACGTATTTACACCACTTCCCCCATATGCCACCCGCACAAGGCGAGCCGCACAAATATTATACACTGTCCGGCTCTGTCTTGCAAGCGGCTTGTGGACAAATCAGAAAGGACAGATGAGCAGAATGGGAAAGATTTTAGAGGCGTTTTTAACCGAGCAGCTTCGTGTAGACAGCGGAACAGAAAGGAAAAGCCCCCAACATAAGGAAGTATCTGACAGGGGCTGCGAACTCCAAGAGAAGTTAGCAGAAAGACTAAACGATGAAGAAAAAGCGATATTGACGCAATTAGTGGACACTCTTTTTGACGAGAGTTGTTACGACGCAGAGCTAAAATTTCAGCGCGGTTTTCGGTTAGGTGTTCTTATGGTAGCGGAAATTTTCGCAGAACAGGATATGTTTCTTTAAGACAGATATATGCTTTGAAACAGAATATCATCAAGTAATCACCTAAAGGAGACGGGCATGAATAAAGAGCAAACATATATTACTGACGAGGAAACAATAAACTGCCAAAAAGTAGCAGACGTATTTGCAGAACTTTACGAAAGCGAGGACTTATTGGTACTCAATGCAGGAAGATACGGTTTTGTAAAATTGCAATATTACAATATCCAGTTTGGTTTTGATACCGCATACATTTTTGTAGACAGCAGAAGTTTGTTTAATGACCTTTGGCGTGAGTGGCTATATACGCAGCTTCTTAATTTGGCATCAGGAACGCCAATGGAAGATATGGATTATAAGGATATATTCAAATGTCTGCCCAAAGAAAAACAGAAAGAACTTTTTGACATGAAAATTTGTTTTTCAGAACAGACAGGCATTGAAAATCTGCTTTTGGAAAAATCAGAGCAACCGCTGGATTTATTGGAAGATTTACCCTGACAAAATGTATTTGCAAAAGGAGTGTTTTATGAGAAAAACAGGAATGAAATCAAAATATCTATTGGACATATTCGTTAAAATAAGGACGGTCAAAGCCTTAGATAAAGCTGTCAGCAATAGCAAGACTTACCAAACCACATTGAAACGTCAGGACAAAGCATTTGACAGACTGGAAAAGGCAGGGCTGGACAAAGAACAGAGCAGTGTCGTTGATACAGCGATTTCAGCCGCCAACGACTGTGGCGCAGCCGCATACAGATTGGGCTTGCAGGACGGAATAAGGCTTGCATCTGAAATAAAGGAATTTGAATAGCTGTATATGTTTAAAGGACATTTCTTGAGAGGTAGTGTAAAATAATTTGTGTCTTTGGTAAAAAATGGCTCCTTTTTGGTAAGAATTAAGATATGGAAATTCTTATCGAAAAGGAGTATTTATATGGCAATGGCAAAGGAACAGATTCGACAGATTATTGCAGACAACAACTTAAGCAGCGTGGCGGATGTCTACACCTTCCTGAGGGATGGCTTCAAGAACATTCTCCAGGAACTCATGGAAGCAGAGATGGACGTGGCCCTGGGCTATGAGAAGAACCAAAAGGGGGACATGGAAACCACCAACAAGCGCAATGGTCATTCCCCGAAGAGGCTAAAGAGCCAGTATGGGGAGTTCCAGATTGACGTTCCCCGGGACAGAAACGGCGAATTTGAGCCGAAGATTGTGCCAAAATATCAGAGGGACGTCTCAGGAATCGAGGAACAGGTCATCTCGCTCTATGGCAGAGGAATGAGCACCAGGGACATCCATGACCAGCTGCTGGACCTCTATGGGATAGAGATGTCCGCAGAGATGGTCAGCAAGATTACGGACAAGATCCTGCCGGAAATCAGGGAGTGGCAGTCCAGGCCCCTGAACCCGGTTTACCCTTTCGTGTTCATGGACTGCATCCACTACAAGGTCAGGGAGGATGGGCGTATCCTGAGCCGTGCGGCCTACGTGGTGCTGGGAGTTACGACAGAAGGGCACAAGGAGATACTCAGCATCACGGTAGGCGCCAACGAAAGCTCAAAGTTCTGGCTGGGGATGTTAAGCGATCTCAAGAACCGGGGAGTACAGGATGTGCTGTTTTTCTGCGTGGACGGGCTTCCTGGATTTAAAGAGGCGATCAGCGCCGTATTCCCGCAGTCTGAGATTCAGCGCTGTGTCATCCACATGCTGCGTAACTCCTTCAAATATGTGAACTACAGTGACCTGAAAAAATTTGCTTCCGATTTCAAGGCAGTATACAATGCTCCAAACGAGAAAGCCGGGCTGGAGGCACTGGCAGATATCAGGGAGAAATGGGGAAAGAAGTACCCCTATGCAGTCAGCAACTGGGAAAACAACTGGGAGGATGTCAGCCCGTTCTTCCAGTTTCCTGATGAAGTACGCCGCATTATGTACACAACAAATATCATTGAGGGGCTGAACCGCCAGTACAGGAAAGTCACCAAGACAAAAAGTGTGTTTCCAAGTGACAGCTCACTGGAAAAGATGCTCTATCTGGCCAGCCTGAATGTGGCAAAGAAGTGGACCCAGAGATACCGGAACTGGGATCAGGTACTGAATCAGCTGACAGTCCTCTATGGAGAACGACTGACACAGTATCTGTAAAAAGGAAAGTCTGGGGCAGCGTATCCTGAAAGGAATGCTGCTGTCCCCATCCTTATCCCGTCGGCATTTATAGTATTGCCAGAAACCTCCATCCTTATTCCAGAGGCCGGGTGTGGGCAGAGCCCACGAAAAGAAGCAGACGGGATGTTTTATTTTGATGCAAAAAATTAGAAAAATCTGTATAAAGGTGTGCAGATTGGTAATACTATAATCAGTAAGATAAATCGACAACAAAATCAATCTCAAGATTCGACACAGTATTGTACATATCTGGATTTTACCAGAAGGATTTTTCATCTATAGACACAGAAAAATTTACAGCCTCTCTTGAGAGATTGGGGAAATGTCCTTTTTTTACTGACGCTGCCTCCTGCCCGCTCCCTCCTTATGATAAGTTCGGGCAAT
>CAJUKA010000192.1 GCA_910586585.1 uncultured Lachnospiraceae bacterium | reverse complement strand
TGGAATTATAAAATCAAACCCAATTGTAAGGATTAATTTATTAACAGTTCCTAAACTATGATTACGTCAAAAAGATGAATTTCTTTAATATGACCATAAGCTTTATGAACAAAGATTTGGATTTGAAAATCAGCGAAGATCGTCAGAAAGAAGTGCGTCAGCAACTTTGCAGAATTGCAGGTGGAAAGGCGGTAATAGAATGAGTAAGTATCTTATTGTACTGTCTGAACTTTTTCTGGCACTACTCCACCTTCTTATTATACAGAAATATTTGAAAACATTTTTAGGACCAGAAAAGAAAACCCTTAAAAGCTACATAGAATGGAGCATATATTATATATTTCTGTTGATAAGCAATATTGGCATCAATCTTCCACCACATCTGCTATTGTCGGGAAATGTTTTGCTAATATTTATAATCAGTTCATCTTCCCATAAGAAAAGCATTATGCAGCGCTGTATATTTTCCC
Organism: uncultured Lachnospiraceae bacterium; assembly: GCA_910586585.1. GTDB lineage: Bacteria > Bacillota > Clostridia > Lachnospirales > Lachnospiraceae > COE1. The sequence continues at coordinate 5,584 of CAJUKA010000192.1, read as the reverse complement.
TTCTGATATGCACAGCATGGATGCTGGTGGAAGTTATTGTTATGATGATACTAAATACTGTCGGATTTGATGCCGGAATACTCAAAGACGCCGGGAGCTTCATATCTAAAATGTGTATGCTTCTCTTGTCAGTTATCATAAGCCACTGCATCAAGGACAATCATTATTCTGAAATACCGCTGAAATATTTTTTAATTATTCTTCTGATTCCTGTCGGCAGCATTTATATAATGCACCACATATTCCTTATTGCGGCTGTACACAGCGAGTATGCCATGTTTTCCGCCACAGCCAGTTTTCTTCTGCTTGTCGTAAACTATATGATTTTTGAAGTCTATGACTGGATCAGCCGGGACGCTGAACTGAGGGAGCAAAACCGCCTGTATGCACAGCAACTTGAGCTTTGCACCCAACAGGCGGAAGAACGGGAAAACCTTTACCTTGAAATCCGCAGAATCCGACATGATTTGAAAAAACATCTTTCCGTTCTGCTCGAAATGGTTCGGATTGGACAGACAAATGAAACAGAAAAGTACATAACACTACTGATAGATGATGGCGTCGGGGATCGACCAGAAGAAGTTTCCCGCAGTGGCAATATCATAGTCGATTCCCTAATAAACAACACCTATACTTTAGCACAGAAATATAATATCGACTTTAATATCAATGTTCTTGTCCCCGCAATCCTTCCATTTGAAAGCGGACACTTAGCCATTATCTTAGGAAATTTAATGGAAAATGCCCTTGAAGCCTGCCAGGAAATAAAAGAGGGCAAAAGATTTATAAACCTTGATATTTCATATGTCAAAGAAGTCTTTCAGCTAAGTATAAAAAACAACTATCAGAAAAAGCGCAAAAAGAACAATATCGGTAACTACATCACTACAAAAAACGATACCATCTATCACGGTCTTGGACTTTCATCTATAAACCATGCTGTTGCAAATTACCAGGGGCAGGTGGAAATCATAGACAGGAATAATGAATTTCAAGTCATAGTAATTATGTATGGTTTGTATTCCTAAAGCGGCTGATAGGCATATTATTTTTCATGCCGGAAGGAGCTATTATGGAACATTTAGCAAAAAAATTAACAGAATATATCCTAAAAAAAGAAATTATTACGGAAGATTCCTTTGAAATCTATCAGTATGGTTTCCAATGTTTTTTGGAATTATCTGCAAGCACAATATGCAGTATTGTAATCGCCCTGTTTCTTGACATGATTCCAGAGTGCATCTTCTTTTTCCTGCTTTTTATCCCTATGCGGTCATTTGGCGGCGGCTTGCATATGAAAACATATTTTGCCTGTTTTATAGGCTCCTGCCTGATACTTTCCGCTACCCTGCTGGCAGTAAAATATGTAACAATGCCTGTTTCTATTACTTTTGCATTATACATTTTTACTGCCATAATGATTCTGTTGATCGGACCTGTTGATCATCCGAACCGGGAAGTAGACGCCAATGACAATCTTATTTTTATTAAACGAACCCATTTCGCTGTGCTTATTAGCTTTTTACTGGCTGTATTTTTTGTTTTTAGCCAAAATACAAGGTATATGTTTCTTCAAGCAATCGTATTTACCTTTATATTCATTACTTCCTTTATCGGACGTCTAATCTATAAGCAGAACTGACTTTAATTTTGCAGTATCGCCCGTATCTTACTCTGCCAGTTTAAAATATTCTGTCTGTACTGCTCCTGCAGATTGTCCGGCAAATCACTGTCAAGTTTACAGATGTCATCATAATCTTTCCGTGGCAGTAATTCTTTATGTTCATAAAACCACTGCCAACGCCAGTTACGCAGCAGACTTTCCGCCATACTCTCTGGCGATGAAAATATTTCATCCACTATCACTGATGCGTTCTGATCTTCTTTACTCAATAAGCCAATCAGGGACACATAACCTACCTGATAGATATACGCAATATGGTAATCCTTTGATTGTCCAAGAACTTCCGAAAAAACATTTATCAATTCGCTATATTTATCCATTTCAAAATCTCCTATCTCGTTCTATAATATATAAGACACATTTTGCGTGAATAAAATTTCAAATACTAACAAAACTTATATAAACAGTTCATTCACTATATAAGTCCATATATATCAAATGCCATTCATACATATTAATGATAACAAAAAAATATTTCAATATCATCATTCTTGCAGAAAATGGTTCTTTATAGCATAAAATGGATACATCAGCCAATCCATTCCTTTATCTTTTCTACAATCTTCTCTTTCCACTCAAAATGCAGATAATGCCCGCCATCCAGCCGCAGCACTTCACTCTTATCCGTTTCTGTAATAACTTCCCTGTGCAGCGGTTCCCATGACTCCATCATCTCACAGTTATCCCCCGAAACAAACTGCAAGACCGAAACGCTTTCAGGAAATTTCATATCCCTAACAGACTCCAGATTACCTTCCATGTGGTTTAATTCGTTCATCATATCTCTGCTGTATGCAAAATCCATAGACAAAATGCGGAATACTTCTAATTCCCTTTCCGAATATGGATAAGAGGTGTCTGCATAGACTGCCTTTTCTGGGTGTCCTACCGAGCATAGCCGGGTAATTCCGAATACGTTTGCTGCCTTCTGGAAATATGCCGAAAGCCTGTTTAATGTCACCATGCTGATCGGGAGCGGTTCTTCATCAGACTGCTTGGGTACAGACGGATCAATCCCTATAAAACCAGCCACTTCCTGCGGATAGGTATTTGCCCAGTACAGCGAATATAAGCCGGAAAGGGAATGAGCCATCAAATAATACCTGTCACAGCCTAACTTTTGGGTACACTCATGCAGCTCATCCACAATCACACTGATTTCCCTCTCTGTTCCAACCCTGTCTGAAAGTCCGTAACCAAACGGTTCTATTGTTATAACCTTGAAATCTTCTGACAACATATCCGCCAATGGTAAAAATTCCATGATAGGCGAAGCGCAGCCCCAACCGGGCAGTAATATGATTGTTGTTTCGTTATCTTCCCCCCTTATATCTACTACCATGCTGTTTCCATTCACTTCCACAGTCTTTCCGTATGCATCTTCAATCTTGGACTGCTCCGCTTTTTTGCAGATGAAGTTCCAGACCAACAGTGCTGCAGCAACTCCTAATATAATTCCCAATACCCATTTCATAACCTTTAATATCTTTTTTCTCATGTCTTTCTCCTTGTCTTTTACAATTTCTACCCTGTGAGCTGTCACAGGCTGAATGATTTTATTTTTGCCCCTGCCTGTTTCCCTATGCTTTCTCCGCATATACTTAATCTCTGAAAATACTATTCGTTTAATCCTGTCATTATCGTTCGTATATCTGACCTCAATGTTTTCTTCGATCAGTTCAGAAGCATTGTCAAGCATCTCACTTATCCTAATCTGCATTACTCCCATATCCTTCTTCAATCAGAAATTTTTTAAGCACCTCTCTTCCACGCCGCAGTCTTGTCTTTACTGTCTGAGGATTCATCTGAAGCTCCTGTGCGATTTCATACACTTTTTCGTACTGGTAGTAATAAGCCACAAAAATCTTCCAGTCCAACGGTTTTAACTGTTTTAAAATTTTTGCTATGATTCTCTGTTGTTCTCTCTGGACAATTATCTGTTCCACACTGTTATCAATTATCAGGATATCATCCAACAACTGTAAATTCTGCCCTTTGGCAGCTCTTAGCCAGTCCTTTGCTTTGTTCCTTGCAATGACTGCTATGTACGCTTTGATACTGCTGTACTCTTCATAATTGATTCTTTCAGCCGTAATCCATAATGCGATAAATGTATCCGCAACCACCTCCTCCACATCTTCCTTTGTTCCTCTTGAGCCTAATAGGTTTCTAACAACAGCAGTAATATAAGCACTATATAAATCAATTATTTCCTCAAACGCCTTTTCATCCCGGTTCCGTAATTTCTTTAGTATGCTCTTTTCGTCCATTCCTCCAAATCCTATCTGCTCAAATTTTTTATCAATACGACGCTTGTAAGAATCTGGTTTCACTTTCAGGAAAAAACAAAAAATCTTTTATTATAAGACCGCTTACAAAAAAAGGCGCATAGAATCCCTATACACCTTTTTCGACCACCTTACATCTGCTATAAGAGCCTGTCCAAACCAAATGACATTTCTTCAAGCATATGTACCAAATATTCCTGCTGCTTTGCATCTTTACTATTTAAGACATTTAGAATACGTTCTGTTATGGGGATTTCATTTAGACTTTCATGCAAGAGATAAGATAGAGGAACAGCCAATGCATCCGCAATTCTCATAAAGTTTTCTAATGACATCGTTCTGCTCCCATGCTCGATCCGCTTTATAGAATCAACTGAAAGCTCCGCTTTCTCTGCTAGTTCAAATTGTGTTAGATTTTGCTTTTTCCGGTATAATCTCACATTATCGGCAATAATATATTTTATATCTTTCATTTTCTGATTCTCCATTCTTTTTATTTGTTTGTGAAATGAAGAATCAACGGGAGGTCCCCGGTTCGACGCTCGTATGTATTTCTCCCGATTAATCAGCAATTTTCGACAATAGCAAAAAAAAGAGTACACCGCACCGACCTGCCATGTCGATTTGTGTACTCGCAAATTGCCGTATTTACTTTTTAGGAGTATATCGTACTGTATCAGACAGCGTATATATCCCTTAAAAACAAATCTATGTAAAATATATATCATCAAAATTTATGGCAAAAATATACACCTAATAACTGTTATTTGTTATCAGGTGTAATTTATATAATGTTTTTCATTTGTTTTAGTTATGTCAAATATTTACACAATAAGCTATATCATACCAGAAAAAAGATTGACATACAGTATCTTTGCAGAAAATGAGTAAACGGTGGATAGCATGTACCTATACAAAATCCGAACCATCCTGTATCATAGAGTCAGGATGGCTCGGATATACTTTTATTACTATTCTTTTCAGGCTTACGGCAGTGTTCCGGGAGATTTGGCGACCATGGAAGCAGGTCTTCACAAAAACTCCGGTCAGTGTCATCCATATGCTTTGGGATTTCTGTCAGGAGATATTCAAAGTATTCATATGGTCTCAGGTTATTTGCTTTGGCTGTTTCGGCTATGCTGTATATGATGGCGCTTGATTTCGCTCCGGTAATGGTATCGATCATTACCCAGTTTTTCTTTCCAATACAGAAACCACGGACCGACTGCTCGGCAGCGTTGTTGTCCATCGGAACCTCGCCGTCATCCAGAAATACTTTCAGGTATTTCTCTTGGTTGAGACAGTACATGAATCCTTCATGGGTTTTGCCTTTCTGAGGCACTTTGGGAATATTTTCACGCACCCATGTAAAATAAGCCTCCACCAGTGGTTTTACACTCAGACGGCGGCGGTTGTGTCTCTCCTGCGGGGAAAGATCCTTTAGCATTCTTTCTTCGCGGTATATGGCCTGTATCATTGTCAGTGCTAGGTACGCAAGGCTGTTTTTGCGCCTTGATTCCGGCAGCGCCTTGACTGCCTCGTCAAACCTGCGGCGTGAATGCGACCAGCAGCCAGCTATTGTCAGGTCTTCCCGTTCATTTTCAATCGTATG
>CAJUKA010000191.1 GCA_910586585.1 uncultured Lachnospiraceae bacterium | reverse complement strand
ATTTCTAACGTCTACTTCGTGAATGGTTAATCTGGCTACGTGAATCGCAGATTTTTTGTTTTTGAAAGCCCAAATCAGCCCTAAAGTTTTTCGCCATTCGTCCGATATAGGGGAAACGCAAACCGCCGTGTAAGCATATTAACTCTGATTTTCCCGCTTTCCAACTTATTATTTTCTAAACCGCTATAAAAATATCTGTGAAAATTGAAATGCAAAGAAATGAATTGCGAAATATTAAGACATAAGAAGAAGGACTGCCGAAACAGCCCTTTTCTCACATTTCTATTTTTTCATTCACTTTTTACCATTTTAATCATATACAAACACGGAAACTCTGTATATTATCACGGAAACACCTATACTATCACGAAAACTCCCATTCTGTTTCCGTGATAATACAGTCAGTTTCCGTGTTTGTATAAGGGTTTTGCCTGCGAGTATCGACTTTTGCCTGATAGTATCGAGTTTTGCCTGATAGTATCCGAGTTTCCGTGATAATAACCGACTTTTGCCTACGAGTATATACTATCAGGCAAAACAACCCCAGAACAACCGTTCGCACCCTCGTTAATGTAAAAATGTCCCTAAAAGCACACAGAAATAATGTAACTCTGAAAGCTATGTAGTGCCGAAAGTGCCGTGTTTACGGGCTTTGTCGGCTTTCCGTGTCTGTATCTGCCGGGGAAGGAGACACCGTTGGGTACTAAGGTTATCGCTCCAAAATCATATCAACAACACTACCTATCACGATATGCATTTTTATCAGCAATGAATTATCAGATTTTATAAAGGTTACTTTTTAAATGGGAAAAAACAATTAAACTTTCATCTGCTAACTTTTTTATTTGGGAAACTTTAATTTTTGAAACATATTTATTATTGCTATGTATAATTCCATTCCTTAATCCTCTCAAGCCAGCCCACTTTTCATAGAATCCAGCTGAATACATATTCATTTTGTCTCTCAAACATCCATCTAAAAAAGACTCAATTATATCCACAGCAGACTGTATTCCTGTAATCTCGTATTTATGCAAAAATACTTTGCTGCCATATTCACACAATTCATTACTAACAAGCGCCTTAAAATAATCATTAAATAATTGTTCTATTAATGACGCTACTATAATAATATATGGTTTTCTAAAATAATTTTTCGAGAATACTTTTATTGCACTTAGAACTGCCATTGCTTGTTCAGGTGCCATATCCTTGCATATCTCTTCTTCAAAAGTATCCATTATTTCCAGCCAAAAAGTATCATCATTATCCGCATACTTTTCCAATATCCTCTCATATGCGTTATTGTATTTATCTAACTCCGTTTTATCTCCGTTCCAACACCCACCCTTTATAATACATTGATATTGAAGTTCTAAATTATTTTTATCACAATTTTTACTTTGCTCAAATAAGTCTGTAGAAGAATGTATAAAATCTAAAGCATTAAGTGGCGGAAAACTATTTCCCCACCCCATAGCATTTCCACACACATTACACACTAATTCAGTTGTTCTTTGATTAAACTTACCTTTTTGAATATTCCCACATTTCTCACATATAAAATCGTATTTCACCATGTCAAATTGCACTCTTCCTTTTTATAGCACAAATTAAATCAAAATTCAGCAAATCACTATACCTACTTAGTAGCAAAACGTGAAATACTTACTACTTAGGATTTTCTCGACCTATAGTTAATATATCATCCTTAATTTCTGAAAAATAATCATGTTCTTCTGCCAATTTAACTTGTTCTGAATTCAAATAGTTCTTTACCATATCATAATAATCTTCAATATCTTCTGGGTCTGTAATAGCTTGAAGCGCTTCACCTACAGAAGTAAGAATTACATTTCCAATTGGAACTTCACCATTTTCATGCTCGTTGAGAACCTCTAGCTTATCCCCTATGCATAATAAAACTCTTTTTTGAGTTATTCCTTTGGAAACATACCCACTAATAGAATTAAATCTTATCACACCTAATGCTTCAAGCTCATTTAGTGCATTAAAACTCAATCCTAATTCATGTAATCTATCATTATTCATTTTATATGGAACAAATAACTTCCGAAATGCCCCCATAACATTTCCATCTTCCATTAATGGGCATATAAAAACATTCATACTGCAAATAACACGAAATGCCATTGCTAGTTTAGGCGTTATTTCAGAAAGAATTCTAATCATATTAGGTGGCGTACTCCCTGGTCTTTCAAATTCATTTGCAAGTATTTTACCCCAAATCAACTGTATATCTTCGGAACTCACAAATCCTGCTGAATCCATATAGCGCTCTAACCATTCCTCACTAACCCCAGATTTTTCAGAGAAATCCGTCCCTTCTTTTGTATTTTCCATAGCTATATCAGCAATAGATTTCTGATTCTTGATCTTTTTAAATGTTTTCTTCATATTCAATACAGTAAATATCTTTGCTTCAGGTGACATATCCGATTTTTCAATTTCCTCTATGTACATATTTACAGCCTTTTGTTTTAAACCAGCATAGGGAAATAGCATTCCCATAACTCCTGCAGCTTTATTTAGTACATTATCATTTTTTACCAAATCAACCGCAGTCTTTGCTACAGCAGTTCCAGTAGTAATATCCATAAATCAATCACACTCCCTTTTTGTTTTTCCAAATATATTAAATATCACAAACTTGTATATTAGAATTCATATAAAGGTCTTAAAATATTTTATCATATTTTGACATTCTTTGCCATCCAAAAAAAAGCAAAAATCCTATCCAAATTTATATCTCCACCTGCAACAGAAAGCCTGTATCCATCTTCTCCAAAGTCTTTTCCCAACTAATGTATTACAAAAATCTCCTATCCAATATCGCTAAGTAAAAGGCAATATCCTCCATATTTCAACAGCATTTTCAGCCGAACTGATACCCTTTTCCGCAAAAAACAACAATATCCTACACCCTTTTACCTTTCCGCCATATACTATCACGAAAACCCCCGACTTTTGCGTGAAAGTATACTTTTGCCTGATAGTACGATTTTATCCCCAATCGCCATCCTATCAGCGGTATCTAAAAACACGAAAAAGCGGGGCCCACCAACCACCGTGATGAACCCCACCAAGCCTAAAAAACCCTGATTTTAATCCATTCTTCTATACTTTTGCCTGTTCGTATCCAAATTCCTATGGCATCAATTTAAGATAGCCGCCTGGGCGGCTGTTAATGATTGTCTGAACAATCTTCCAAAAGTGACCACGGGGGTTCACTTTTTTGACCACGGGGTTCAAACTGACCATGGGGTGTTCATTTTCTCTGACCACAGGGTTCAAATGCCCTTTGATGAGGGTTCAAAAGTGAACACCCCCTCTGCCGACCTGCCACAAATTTTCAGACCAACTAAAAAGCAAACAAAGGATTCCAGCGACAGCCAATGTGCCGGAATCCCTTGTTTTCAGCGGTTTTCCCGATATTCTGTTCATTTCCTTTGTATCAATTAAGCGGTTTACATTTCTATGTAAACGCTGTCTTTGATACAATTCGATTTTGCCTTGAACCTTTTGATTTTGGCATACTTTTTGATTTTGCCCCCAAGGGGGAGGGTTCAAATTGACAATCTCAGAAACAATCTTATAGAAATATTTAAGTTTTTGTGGTATTATATTCAACAAATTAGGATTGGTGGAAATGTTACGATTTTGCCTGGTGTAGTAATCGGAGAAGGATCTGTGATCGGTGCTGGTGCTGTTGTAACCAAGAGTATTCCGGCGCATACATTGGCATTTGGAAATCCTTGTAGGGTAATACGTGATATTACAGAAGAAGACCGCTTATCAAATCATCCTGAGTGTTATGCAGATTAGTAAAAGAACTGTTTGAATTTACACGAAAAATTCTCGTCAGATTGACCAGCAGCACCAAGAAGATTTGCAACGGCTTAGAGGTTTTCGCCTGCTGGACGACAATTTTTTAAGAAAGTGTTTTGAGAGTGATCCCCAATATATTGAGCTTGTGCTACGGATTGTGCCGGAAACCTATGTTGTGTTCATCACTGAGCATGATGTGATAGGCAAAGGAAAGCCGCTATGCCGTATCAGCAGATATGTACTATGACAAATTGGCGGACAGAGAAATTAAATATCAAAAAAACTCCAGCAATTGTCTTCAATTACAATGGGAGCACTATATTCAATATTTATATTTGCATTAGTTTTTTCACAATGAAAAATATTTCGATCTTCGTAGCACAAAGGATGAATCGGCGTCAACAAAGAACAGTTCGGCCCGATAAAAACATTATCTCCTATTGTCACTTTGTTTTCATCTAAAACACAAAAATTAAAATTGGCATATGAGTTTCTCCCCATTGTTATATGTGTACCAAAATCAAACTGAATGGGACCTTGAAGATAAACGCCTTCTTTGTGGTTTGGCATTAATTCTTTTAAAATTGATTCACGGGATTTTGCATCGGTTTCCGGAATAGAATTATATTTTTGACATAATTCATGTGCTTTGCGACGTTCTTCCGGCATATTCTCACAAAACGGGTTGTATATCTTTCCTGCAAACATTTTTTCTTTTTCGGTCATAATAATACTCCTTTCAAAGTCCGATCTTGGTTATTTTTTCATACTCTCGGCAACTTCCGGTTATGATTTGATGATTTTTTAGGGAAATATTAGCTGTTACATTTTATAAGATAAGTTTTATAGAGAAAATTTAATTATATATTATATTTCATTTCCTCTATAATACCCCTAATTGTTCAAATACGTTCTCTATATATTTCCATGAATCAATATATTCTTTTAAATGCTTTCTTCCCAGTTCTGTAATTGAATAATATTTGCGTACTGGTCCATTCGAAACATCGCTATAGTACATATCGGTCAAGCCTTCTTTATTCAGCCGTCTTAAGATAGCATATAAGGTACTTTCTTCGGTGTCTCTAAAGTATTGTTGAATTGTTTTAACTAATTCATATCCATACATACTATCATTTTCCAATAATTTTAAAACACAAATATTAAGTATTCCACGTTTTAATTGTGCGTCCATATTTTTTTGTAAAACGATTCACTCCCATCCTAAATAAATATAAAATAATGCTTTCGCAGTATATACAGATTACTCCACTGATTATGCGAAAAGAAAAAGTTGAAATTTCATCTTGCATAATATGCATTTGGCTGCCACAATATAATGTGCACAAAACAATTGCAGCAACATGATGTATAAACAGATAATACCCTTTTATTGATTCACTCTTTATGATGATAAGTATGAGCATCAATACTAATATGGTTGCAATTGCATTTATCACACCAACAATTGTTGCCCCAACGTTAAAAAATACCATGACAGGCACATATAAACCTATTATGAAACATTCTACACAAGCATAGACTAGCAGCAATATATTAATTATTGTATATTTTTGTTTTACTAAAATTCCATCTCCATCTGTCAACCATGCTATAATATAAAATAAAAAATTAATACCCAATGCAGGAAATAAAAAACTAATACCACCTCTCTCACATTTCGTTACAATATATCCAGAACTTAAAATGAATAGTAATATTAAAAAAAGTATTTTAAATTTCTTTTGCGCAATGAAAGCTTTAAATGAAGAAGTTCCTTCCTCTGCAAGTATTTTTTGACACTCTTTCCATGGGGATTTCAATGAACTGCCTTGAATTTCTGTCATATTGCCACATTTCTTTGCCAATTCAAATTGTTCCTCGTAGTCATATATGATACTCTTTACATCTTCTTCCTTGTAGAAAAAAGATAGTATCATTTTCATTTTTCTTAAATATGACTGTTTTGATTTCATATGCATTGTACCACCTCCTATTTAACAGGCATTATAATAGTATAGATCACTACTGTGTGTTACTCAGTACTTATATTATATTAACTGCTCTTTATCTTGTCAATCAATTAATAACATTTTCCTTTGCGTCTTTATTACAACATCCCTGCTACCAACTATATGACATGATGCATATCAAAAAATTTCAAAACATTGTAACCAATTCCCTTTTTGCATTGTATTGTTCTTGTGAGTAAAAAGTTTGCGCTGCTTAAGAAGCCCGTGAACCCCAGTAGGTT
>CAJUKA010000190.1 GCA_910586585.1 uncultured Lachnospiraceae bacterium | reverse complement strand
TAATTTGACGAATATCAGAAAGATCTGGAGCACCTAGGGTGCTGGATAACACTATGTTGCGCCTGCCACGATCAGTTTTGAGGACATTCCCGGCAGCTCAAGGGGGTTTTTCAGCCCGACAGAGAACCGGATTGCGGTACAGGAGGGCATGAGCGAGAGCCAGACGCTGAAAACCATGGTGCATGAAACCGCACACTCCATGCTGCACAGCAAGGAAGTGGACAGCGATATTCTTGTGCCGGTAAAAGACCGGAATACTAAAGAGGTGGAAGCCGAGAGCATTGCCTTCACGGTCTGCAGCCACTTCGGCATAGACACATCGGAGTATTCTTTTGGATATATTGCCGGATGGTCATCAGGACGTGACATGAAGGAGCTGAAATCTTCCCTTGACACAATCCGCAAAACCGCATCGGAGCTGATAATGGGCATTGAGGGACAGTTAATAGAATTACAGCGTGACCGGGAAATCATGCAGGAGCAGGAGAAAGAAAGCCTTCTGCTGATACAGAACAGTGACCTCTCTGAGTACAGCCTTGTCAGCGTCAGGGGGATGGAAGCAGATGAGGTTGTGGAAGCCCTTTATGCCATGAATGGCGATGACAGGCTGAGTGTTGCCGCATATCTGGAAAGCAGGGGCGCATGGGTTACGGAGATTGCCAATGAGGGGACGAAGGAATTTGGGGAATACCACCTTGATGTCCGGTATAATACAGATACAAACGAGGTAACTGACCTAAAGGCAGAAATGGAATGGAACGAGAGGGCAAAAGAGCCTATCGGGGCGGATGATGTGATTTTGAAGATAACCCATGCGGAAGGCTTTGAAGTAGAACGCATTACCAACAAGACACCGGAGGAAGTGCAGGAGATTATGACTGCAATTATAAAATTAGAGAATAAAGACAGAAAAAGTATCCATGACTGTCTGGAAAGCTATGGCGCAGACTATATCCCTATCATTGTCAGTGATGGCAGAAATTCCGGTATGCCGCAGTTTAATGATTTTGAGATGGACTTGAATAAAAAGAATATAACGATGATGCACCATTTATCCCCAGCGAAGCAGGTAGAGGGATTTATCAATCGTCTGGAATTTGCCAAGACCGCTTTTTCCGATGATGAGCGCAACCTGATTGTAAATTATGCTTTTAAGCTGAATAACATGGAAAAAACAAGGGAACTTGCGGAACATATCTATTATGAGGAAACGGAGGGCAATCAGGGAGCCGCCCTTGCGGTCATTGACGCACAGGCGGAGATTGACGCACTCCCTGATACTATGATCGGCTTGTGGGAGATGGAGGAATACGGATATACATGGAAAGAAATGCTGCCGCTTACCAAAGAAACAGCACTGGAATTATTTGATCATGACCTGCCTGTGTACCAGCTCCATGAGGACGGTTCGGAAACCTTGATAAATGAGAAGGAACAGATTACAGAGCATGAGGGCATTTTCGGCATAGAAAAGAAAGATTGGGAAAATGAGAGGGATTTCCGGGAAATGCAGAGAGAGCTTGCGGAAAACGCACCGGAAAAGGAAGCGCAGCTTTTATATGGTGATACGGACAAGTATGGTATTTATCAGTTGAAGGACAGCCCGGAGCTTCGGGATTTTCATTTTGCAGGCACAGCGGAGCTGCTGAGAAGAAAGCTCTTGTCGGATGATTATAAGGAAATTCAGCCGGAAAACTATAACCTTATTTATACGGGGGAGCTGTCGGACATAAAGGAACAGGAGCAGAGAGGAAAGCTGAATGCCATTTTTGAGAAATTTAATATAGACCACCCGGCAGATTACAGAGGACATTCCCTTTCCGTCAGTGATATTGTTGTGCTGCACGAGAACGGGAAGAACAGCACACACTTTGTAGATTCTTATGGTTTTACCGAGCTTTTGCATTTTACAAGGGCATTGGAGGGTGTAAAGGAGCAGGATATGGAAAAGGCAGAGCCAGAAGAAACGAAGGACACTTCTGGACATGATGTCCAGAAGCCGGAAGCCGGACAGAAACCCTATCCTGATTTCTATGGGCATACCCTGCGTTATGCAGCCGATCATGGGCAAGTGGACGAATATCATGAATCCCACAAATTTGACAGGGAATGTAAGGAAGCGGTTGAGGAAACAATCCGGCAGAATTTTGACGGTATGCACTTAAACCATGATATTGTAAAGCCTCTGGCAGAGCGGTACGGTTCAGAGCGTATGGCGTTTATCCTTGCCAATACAATTCAGCAGGAATCGTGGGATGGACGCTTTTCAAGGGATAACAAGGCATGGGCATCAGAGTTTCCCATTTCCGAAAATATCGTGCATGGAATAGATATGAACCGTGAGCTGATCGTAAGCAGCCACCCGGCGGTCTTGGACGGTTTTATTGATATGTTCCGCAGGGAAGTGTTGGAACAGGAAAAGGAAATATCTGCGGTGCAGGAGAAAGACACTTCTGGACATGATGTCCAGAAGCCGGAAACAGGGCAGACAGAGAAAGAACAGGCACAAATGGCAGCCAAAGCAGGACGAGCCGGAAAAACCGCCCAAAACAATGGAATTGGCGGATATGGAAGATGAGGACGAGATAATTGACTTGGGTGATGAACGGGATGAAGTGCTTGCGGAAATGAAGCAGTCCTTAAAAGGGGAACAGGAAACGGAGCATGAGCAGGCAGAGGAATCCATGCGTCCCGGACAGGAAGAACCAGACAATGATATATTCACTTACTATGTGATTGAAGATTTATCCGCAAGGGTAGGCAGCAGTCCGGAAAAAGGCGAAGTAGAGCGGTTTGATAATCTTGCAGAGGCAATCGCAAGGTTTAAAGAGTGCCGGGGGAGGGAAGATGTTGATCAGACCGATACGACAAAGGCGGTATTTGGATTTGGTATCAATGGCAAAGAATTTGACGTACTCCATGTGAAAAACAACTGGAACTGTGTGCCGTTGGAATTTACACAGGAAGAAGTGGAGAACAGCCGGTTCAAGAGCGATTTACAGAGCCTGTATCAGGAAGTCGGTTTTGACCGGGCAGAGATTTTCCGGGAAAGACTGCCGGAGGAAACAAAGGAGTTGGTAAAGGAGCTGTATGAGCTTCAGTTAAAGTTTAGCGGTATAAAGGATGTTTCTCTTTATATGGACAAGTTTGATATTCTCTATGAACAGGGGGAAATGGAAAATCTGATACCAAAGGGGGAGCAGAATCGTATCCTTGAAAATATTCCTTTTACAGAATGGAAGAATCCGTACATTGATACTAATGTTGAGGAAGCAGACAAAACAGAACCGCAGAAGAATGTGGTGGAGGAATTTAAGGCAAAGACCGATGAATTATTCCATGAAATCAGCGAAATGAACCCGTCAGAGATTGAAGAGACTATCAAGCGTCATGTGCAGGCAAAGATTGATGAATCCGGTATAGCTGCGGAGATTGTGGATGTGGCAGTAGTCGGGAGCAGATGCCGGGGATTGGA
The DNA here is from genome assembly GCA_910586585.1 of uncultured Lachnospiraceae bacterium. Lineage (GTDB taxonomy): Bacteria > Bacillota > Clostridia > Lachnospirales > Lachnospiraceae > COE1. The sequence goes on along the minus strand of CAJUKA010000190.1, from coordinate 2,681 downwards.
AGGGGAAAGCTCTGACCTTGACGTTGTGGTGGAGCTTTCCACAAATGAGCGTGAAGATGTGCTGTTTGATACGCTCAATGAGGGTGGGCTTCATATCGGGGGCATTCAGGTAGACATTAACCCGATTACTGCACAGAGGGCAGGTACGCTTGAAACGTATCTTCCAAAAGTGGAGGAATATCTTGACGGGGTGCGTGAAGCAAGGGAGCATGAGCAGGTAAAAGAAGCCGTTCACCGAGAGCAGACACAGGCAGAAGTCACGCTGACCGTTGCGGAGTGCGGCGAGTTTCACAATTTGGGTGAGTTTTATGAGAATATCCCTATGGTAGATGAAGCAATCGCAATCTGGAAACAGATACCGCCGGAGCGCATGAACGGGATACCCGCAATCGGCATCAGTATCCATAGACCGGGCGATGAACCGTATCAGGATACGGAAATGGATATACTGTCCGGCAGGCGTATTGATTTGGAGATATTAGACTATATCCCTGAAATAAAGAACAATCCGCAGGCAATGGAAGTGATTGCCCAGCTTGCGGCAAAGCTGCCTGATATGGAGATTGACGGGAAAATGAGCGAGGAAATGGAAGCGAGGGTATGGGAAATCCGTATGCCTGATCTGACGCCTGCTGAACAGCTTGCGGTGTTATTTGACCGTTTTGTGTATGACTATGACCGGAACCAATACCACGACAGCATACAGAGCATGACGGAGAATGTGGCGGACGGGGCGGAAGCCATAGAAAAAGGCGATACCGGATATATGACAGAGTGGCTTGCCAGTGTGATTGCGGAGGGCGCAGAGCCGGAGGAAACAAAGAAAGCGGCGGAACTGCTCGAAAAGCTGTCGGAATACAAGCCCCTTGCAAAGATTGAGGAAGTGGAAGAAAGCAATTTTAACATGATTGACAATATGCTGAATAACGGGGCGGGAGAGAAAGCGCAGAAGGAAGAAAACAGAAGGGAGCAGGAGCGTCCGGCAGCAAGGACTTCCTTAAAAGCCCGCCTTGCGGAGAAAAAGGCGCTTGTTTCCGATCAGGGCAAAGACAATGAAGCAAAGGAAAATGAAAAGAAAAAGCAGAGGGAGATGTAAAAATATGAATACAAAATTTACAGTGGAAGAAAGCAATTTAATCTGCATATTTGCAGGAGAAGGCAGGAATGAGGTCATAGCGGACATCGAAAGAGCCTTGCCATACCTTGATGATACGGATATGGCGGAGTTATCCCATAGAGTGATTGGAAAACTGCGGGATATGACAGATACGGAATTTGGACAGCTTGCATTGATTGAAGCGGAATAACCGAAAGCGGAAACAGGCTTCCCTACCCATTCAAAGCGTGGGTATGGGGAGCTTGTTTTTTATGCGCCGTATTTGATGAACCGGGAAGAATTTTGCAAAAAATCTATAGGATTCTTTGTGGTTTTTCCGGTTTGCGGTATAATAAAGGGCAGAAATGGAGGAATCTGCTATGTCAAAAAAGAAAAACCGTCCGCATGGGCATTACTGTAAAATATGCGGCGAATACAAGGCGAATGAAAAGTTTTCAGGGAAAGGTCATGCTGCCCATATCTGCAAAGCCTGTTCCCGTTTAAGCACCGCCGAAAAAGCGGATGCAATGGATATAAACCGAATGATGAGTTTCCCGATGCGGCGGCTTTCAGACGGTGAGAAAAAATGGCTGCAAGCTAAAATGCACGATAAATCCCCAGAAGTGGCAGATACAGCAAGGGAGATCTACAATATATGTTTTCCTTACGCAGAGCGTAATGCCATGAAAAAGCAGCTTGTCATCAATACGTTGTCTTTTGAAATACATACAGAGGTCTATAACGGGTATGGCGATATGGAAATGGTAGACCGATGCTTTACTATTGACCGGAAAAGACGTGTCCTGATCATGACAGATTTTCATGCAGACAGAGGGGAGCAGTCCGTCATTTTGGAGGGCAGAGAGATGTCAAAGCTACTGCGCTATATCGTGCATACGCTGGAAATTTTTATGTGGGAGCAGGACTATGTTCTTATTTCTGACAAGGATGATTTCTTGATAGACTTACTTCCAGAATATCGCTTTGAGATTGAAGATTTGGAAGGAGATACAAAGGATACGATAGATGAGCCGGAGGGCAGTCCGACATGGAGGGTTCAGGTAGAATATTCCAATCATACGGAGCAGGACACTTACGGATATACGGACTATCTGCCGGAGCGTCCGGAAGAATTGTATTTTTCTTTGATGGAATATTTTGAGCCGGAGGATGAAGTCATTTAAGATTCCTTATAGGCATTTGAATCTTATAGTCTAAAAAGGAAATCTGTAATTGAAACTATCTATAAATATTTGTTGGAGTATCTGCTTACTGGCTTGCGTACCACAATTTGATACAATGCACCAAGCATGAGTTTGGGTGCAAATTTTAACGATAGGAATTTGTGCCATTTAGACGTTGAAAAATCATTAACAGCCACACAGGCGGCTATAAAAAAATAATGCCATAGGAATTTGGGTACTCGCAGGCAAAAGTATGGAAGAATGGCTTAAAATCAAAGGTTTTTAGGCGTAGAGGGGTTCACCGGAGTGGTTGGTGAGCCTCTCTTTTTTGCGTTTCGGATAGGGCTGTGAGCGTGGCGATTTATACTATCACGCAAAACTGCCGACTTTTGCGTGATAGT
>CAJUKA010000189.1 GCA_910586585.1 uncultured Lachnospiraceae bacterium | reverse complement strand
CCAGTATTTATAAGGATTATCGGATTTTTTTAGTTCACAAGTGTCGAAAACGGGACATTATGTCAAGAGTGTATTTCCAAGTGACGGCGCACTGGAGAGGATGCTTTATTTTGTGAGTGGAAATGTAGTCCCAAAATGAATACAGCGTTACAGAAGCTGTGCGCAGGTATTGAACCAGCTGACTGTACTTTATGGAGAACTCCTGCCCCATTACCTGTAAACGCAAAAACTGTAGCACTCTGCCATATATCATAAACAATCCCATTTTTATTCCATTGGTATTAACTGTATTACCAGAAATGCCCAGCCTTATTTCGATGACTAGGTGTGGGCAGATCCCAAAGTCTTCGTTACTACTAATGTCTTAAATTGGTGTGCATAAAATTAAAAAAGATTTATAAAAGAATTATTACCGGAAATACTAATATTAAAAATATTCTGCTGCATAAAACCATATATATGACAACATTTTTCTACATATCTAATTCACATCCAGAATCATTTTTTATCCAGAAACACAAGATTTTTTACAACCTTATGCGCAATTATTACAATTTACTTTTTATCATAATCATCAATATCTCTTTTCAACTCTGCAAGAGCATTTTTAATAAACTTTGGTAGGACAGCCCCCATTCTGGCAGCATTTTCCAAGATAGATAATAACTCATTGATAATTAACCATATAATAACTAGAAAACCAAAAAAAGTGTTCGTCTGATAGTTCAATCCCATCTCACCAATTAATTTATAGATAACATAATCCGTGCTGAGTGCTACCAAGACTGTCAGTATATATCCTATTTTCTTATAAATACCTATTACACTTTTTTTACTACTCCATCCAAAACTTTTATCATCCGGGTGCTCCACAGCTTCTTTTTTTGATGCCAGCATTCCTGATATATAATCTGCTATCATCAGGAGAATCAACAATATCATAATAGGAGAAATCAACTCTAGTTTGTCGCCTAAAATGGCGCCTAAAAATGTAATACCACCTTTTATAACATGAAAATTTTTTTCTTCGCCCATAACCAACACCTTCCTGCATAATTACGACAAAATATGTTTTTTAATCTCTTCATAATATTTTTTTCGCATACGATGAACATACTGTCTTGATATATGCAGCTGATTAGCCGCTTCAATGTCCGTAAGTTCTTCCATAAATATCAACCCGAAAAGTTCTTTTTTATTTTTCCCAAGGATTTCAAATATTTCCTGCATACCATTTGTATTAATATGTTATCATATGAATCATCTGGATTTACCGCCAATTCAGCCTTGTCACTTGTCATTTCCACAACATGATCATGCAATCTACGACTTATCCGATATAATTCCATATACTTATTTTTCAATGCTGTTGATAAATAATTTACAATCTGTCCGTCATTTTCATAAAACACCATTTTCTGTATTGCCTCCCACAACGCAGCTACTAATTCTTCGTAAACATCTTCTTTTTCATCCTTATATAATAATTTGGTATACTTGTTAATCAAAGGACTAAACCGTTCTACAATCAGATAAAAGTCCTCTTTATTTCGTTTTATCTTACCTATAAGCTCGCAAATTTCTCCCATATCCTTTCCCTCCATGAAAGGAAAAAAGAAAGATATCTGGAAGATGTAAACCAAGAATTCCAAAATCAAAATATAATAAATTTCTACTCTATTTTTTCTACTGACATAAAGTCCTGAGTTATTGTCAAAAAATCCAATAAATAGAAAACGTATTTCCCTTACCATCTTTTTCACGTAGATTTGTCATAATAAAAGGAAAGAATTGCCTTATAAAATTGAACTGCAAAGGAAAGTGGTATTGCGTGTGCGTTTATGGTAAGATAATGACGATGAACAATTTTCAAAACTAATATGTACTCTCGGAGTCTCTTTGTGCCTGAAATTGTGAGAATACATTAATATTAATGGAGGTAACGAATGATAATTAAAGATATCGAATACAAACTTAAAGACGGAAGGAATGCGTTGATTCGTAGTTCAAAAGATGAGGATATTCAGGGGCTGTTAGATTATCTCTATATTTCAGCAGGTGAAACAGATTTCCTTATGCGTTACCCTGAAGAGTGTAGTAAATATACCCCTGAAGGCGAAAAGGCTTTGTTTGATAGCATAAATGAATCTGATAACGAGGTAATGCTTATATGCTTGGTTGAAGGAAAAGTCGCTGGAAATTGTCAGATTTCATGGAGTAACGGATTAAAAACAAGACATAGAGCAAGTGTTGCAATCGCGCTCTTAAGTGAATTTTGGAATCAAGGAATTGGAACAAGATTTTTCCAAGAGTTAATACATATAGCAGAGGAGAACAAAAATATAATACAAATAGAACTCGAATTTATAGAGGGAAATAGCCGTGCACAAGCATTATATGAAAAAATGGGCTTTGGAATAACTGGCGTGAAACCCAATGCAATTCGATTAAAAGATGGAACATTACTCAATGAGTATTCAATGATTCGCGAAATGAAAAGGTAAATTCTTTCGGTTTGAATCGATGATGGTGTTAGCGTTATAGCAAGCTTGTGACTGGGTAGTGAATAAAATCAAAGCACACAGGAAAAATTGCACTAGCATGTAGGAAGGATATGCTAAAATGAAACTGTCAGATATATCTAATGGGCCTGACTGGATTATATGGGTCGCATTCGCAATCATTTTGATACTTTCTATACTTTGTCTTTCTGGACATGGCAGTGGATTGATTTCTGGCTATAATGCCGATTCCAAAGGCGAAAAATCCAAATATGACGAAAAACGGCTTTGCAGAACAATGGGAATCGGAATGTCTGTTATAGCTGTTTGTATTCTTATTTCTGGCTTATTTGAAAATATATTACCAGCAAGCTTTGTGTATATCTTAATCGGAGTTATTATTATTGATATTATTACAATTCTTATCGTTTGCAACACAATTTGCAGGAAATAACTTTTTCCAGTTAGAAAACATTAAATATTGAAAAACATGTACTTACAGAGGTACTTTATAACACATTTATAATTTGTCCCATTGATATTTAGAGATAATTCGTTTTAAAATCTTCAAACAAATAAAACCTTTACAAGCTGTGACAGATTATAAATGTCACAGCTTGTTGCGTACATCGTGAAAAAAACTGCTGCTGTCTGTAAGACCAGATATAGAAGCCAACATTCAAAGTTTGGTATAAAAATCGAGTGATAAAAATATCCTTTATTCTAATGTCATTCTGCGAATCCTTCCTAGCGCAGCCTTTACAGGGGGAAGACAAAGAATGATGATAGTGATAATCGCTTCTGTAAAGAAATCGTTGTCCATGAAGCCAGCGACAAAACAAGACACATTTCATTAATCTTCCTCCTAACACTTCATATCTGCTCATTTACATGTTTTATTGTAATTATGAAATGGAAAGTGAACGAATATTAATCGTGTCAGAAGATGCCCCTATAAAATAAAATGCATAATTTCCCTCTTTAGGAGCTGCAAATTCAACAGATTCGTAATGCTTAATCTTGCCACTGAAAATGTCTGTATAAGAATTATCAATAACATAACCAATTACTGCTGTCTGACCATCCTGAAAGGCATCTTCAATATTTACGTCTATACAAATTGTTTCTCCCTGTTTCAAAGACCAAGTTTTATTTTGGTCTTTATAAAGTATCATCTTGCCGTTTTCTACATCATGTTCTGATGCAGTTCCATTTTTTAAATTAATAACTTCTTCTGATTTAACAAAGTCACAAGAACAACTTGCTGTTCTTGTGTTCTCAAAATGATTTGGTTCTTCTATCCCTTCAGGAGCTATATCCTGTGAAGCATACTGAACAGTTTCAGATGCTTCTGAAACAGAGTCAGTAGTAAATGCGATTGATGTACTGATAACGATAGCAAATGCTGATACTATTCCTATAAAACTTACTCTTCGGGTTTTCATAATTAATACTATCCTTTCTTCAATGGGGTTCCTGCTAAAACGATTCGCAAAAGGTGTAAAAGAGCCTTTCTTTTCTTCAAGTTCAATTAGGGTTAATGCATAGGAATACCTAACTGTTTCTCCAAGTGTCCACACTACAGTTTCATCACAGGATAATTCAATATCCCGATTTGCCAATATATACATTATCCAGACAAATGGATTAAACCAATGCACACATACAGAAATTGCCAGAAACCATTTTAATAGGATATCAAATTTCTGAACATGTGTATATTCATGGGTAAGAATATATTGAAGTTGTGTCTCATCTGTCCAGTCCGTTGTTTTAGGTAATAATACTACAGGTCTAAACAAACCATATGTTAACGCTGTGTTTATCTTATCCGATTGCCGGATATCTATCTTTCTTTTTATGAAATGTTCCTGTTTCCATTTTTCTATCCATGCATTCTCAATGGGTAAAGACGTTTTATACTCCATGAGACAGCAAAAATGCGATATGAGAAAACATAATGCACATGCACATATTCCAATAATCCAAAACACCCTAATAAGCAGTGTAGTCATATGAGCCACATTTGTCAGGGGAGCAGTTGAAGTAATATTTGATGTTATACCACTTACAGCATTTCTATCAATGGAAAATTCTAATTGTAAAAAAGTTGTTATGTTTATTAATCTAGTTTTCAGTACATTTATCAGTGTATAAACACTGAACTTTGATGTAACAAAAAACGGTACAAGCAACCGATATGACACAACACTCCACAAAACAGGGAAAGTTTTTTTAGGCAGCCATTGGAGCATCGTGATACGGATGAATATAATAACAAAAATCAAAATGCTAGCCAAAAAGTTCATTTTTAATATTGTCATAATGTTTCCCTTAATTCAAATTTCTTATAAGCTGCTTAATCCGACCGATTTCCTCTGGTGTGATATTTTTATTTCCCAAAAGGGCAGCAACAAGATGGTCTGTAGATCCATCATACATTTTATTGATAAGTTCTTTGGTTTCAAATTCTCTTACCTGATCCTTTGTGACAAGCGGACAACAGACAAAATTTGGCTCTTTTCGCTGAATAACACCCTTATCTATACATTTTTTTATAACTGTATACGTTGTAGTTTTGCTCCATCCCACCTGCTCTTTTAATATTTCTGCAACTTGCTTTGCGGTAGTTTCCCCCTTTTTCCAAAGAACATCCATAATTTTAAGTTCTGAATCAAACAGTTTGATTTCCATAAAAACACCTCTTATACCATTCTACTATAGTAGACGTTCTATTGTAGTAGAAATTCTATCACGATAGAACCCATATGTCAATAATTATTATAAAAAAGTATTCAATTCTGACTGACACATTTCATCTGCCCTCTGTTTCGGCTTCCGCTATTTCCTTTGCCGTTTCGCTTACAATTCGTATGCCCGTATCGCTCATACCATCAAGAATCTCGTCGAGCTGCCGCCGCTTTGTGTCCATTGCGGCGGGCGTGTCTAAGCCAGTCATCTAGCGGGCAGGTGCCGCGAATAAAAAGCTATTTAAGCCTTATCCCAATTTCTGCAAAAGTGCGGAAACGGCAGAACCGTATGACACTAGCTATATTGTATTTGCTGTTTTTTGATAACATCTATTTTCGGCATGGCTGACATGGGGTCTCAAATGGAGCAAACAAGGTTGTTGGCAGTATTATTCCCATTGGTACTAAAAACAGGTGTTTTAATGATTTCAAGCACACTAAACACTACCATAGCTCATAAAACAAAGTTTTTTAGAATGATGCGCTGCATTGAAATGAGCAAAGAACAAATTATCTATTTTGTAGGACTGGAAGCCTTAAATTGGTGTAAAACAGCTATCCAATAGATGTAATTCTTGGAATAATACTTACATGGGGACTATGAGCTGTATTGCGATTTTTTGTTGGAGGAAAAATATGGTAATAGCCAGTTTATTTAAATATGACCTTTTTAGCAGCAACGGGCTTACCAATGGTAAAATCGCTCTGATTACATCCAGCGACACTTTTACCCGTCTGACTGGTATCTCTGATTATTTGCTCCTTATGGCTCAAACAGCAAACGACGTATCAGAAAATGAAATCGACGCAATCAGCAATATAGTAGATGAAAAATATACTTTTAGGGATAAACGCGCCTACTATTTTTTATTCTGCTGTCATCCTGCGAATCCTTCCTAGCGCAGCCTTTACAGGAGG
>CAJUKA010000188.1 GCA_910586585.1 uncultured Lachnospiraceae bacterium | reverse complement strand
AAAAAGAAATTGCACCTGTAAGGTGATGTTTTATTTTCGGGACTGTAAAAAGAAATTGCATCTATAAGGTGATGTTTTATTCTCGGAACTGTAAAAAAGAAATTGCATCTGTAAGGTGATGTTTCTTTCATGGTAATAAGGAAAATTAAGCCTGTAGGTGATGTTTGTTTTACGGAGGCTGTAAAAGGAAACGGTATCTATAGGTGATGTTTGTAATGACTGTCCCCGCAGTTAATGTTCCTGCCATAGGTGATGTCTGACAGATCCGGTGATCTTCCGGATGTGATATCATGGGTGTGTCGGAAAGCGGTAAGCCTTTCGGAAAAAAGATAAGGAGGGATTGTGAATATGGAATTGTTTAATTATCTGAGTGAGGAAGAGAAACATCAGATGGAGGATCTGATGCAGAAGGCAGTGGAAAGGAGGGGGCGCGACAACGGAAAGGAAGATGAGACGGTATCGTGCACATTTTACCACCTGCAGTATGACAACAGGAAGCGGATGGACGACGAAGCGGCCGGAAGGAGGACATGTTATGAAACGGATCTGAGGTGTCTGGTGGACCAGGTCTGTGGATTTTTCCAGAGGCATGGCTACTGCAATATGTGCAGGAAAAAGGCGGAAGAAGCCATGGATGAGGAGCTGCCGTTTGATTAGCTGTGCCGTAGCGGGTTATGACGGTAAAAAGGAATACAGGAGGCATTATCATGCCGGCAGGATGGAAATGCTGTTCGGATTGGTGGATGCGGGGAAACTGACACTCGACGAAGCGGCAGATTTTGCCGGTTTTTCATGGGCAGAGGCTGCGGACATGCTGCAGGGCTGGCAGGAAGCCCGGAGATTGTAGGAAAGGGGGGCATGAAGGAAGATATTGAGCCGGAGCCGGTAAATCTGCTGCCATAAAGCTTTCCGTTGTTTATGAGGGTCGTCCCACGGGGGACGGCTCTTTTCTGTTGCAACAGGAAAATATCATATTGCAAAGGAAAAGGGGGATTATTATGGCAGAAGGCATGGTTTCAATGGCGGATATGGTAATACAGATGATTGGCAGCGGCCAGCTGTCTTTTGAAGACGAGGCCAGGATCAGGCAGACGATCGAAGGCAGGCAGAAGGGCACAGGGGACGGGCAGAAGGGGCGGTGTCTTGCAGGGGTTATCGACTCCGAAATGGCAGCAAAAATGGCTTCACAGGATACGGCAATGAGAAATATGTTCTGGTCGGTGTATAAGAAATGTTTTAAGGACAGCAGGGTCGGGAAGATGGATGCTTCCAAACTTACGGAAAAAACAGTAAATAAGTTCGAAAAGGATGTCAGGGAGCTGTACGGGCTGGATGAAAATGAAATGGTTTTCTTTATGGGGATGTTCCAGGTGGGACTTGACAAAATGGCGGAGAAAGGGCTGCTGGAGTTTGTCCATGACAGACAGAGGTTCCGTGATTTTATCAGTTCAAGGCACAGGATTTCATACATAGGGAACCCGTATTCTTCCGGGGAGACGGAAAAAATAATGAACTGGTCCGAACTGCATCCCACCGACGCAAGGGGGCTGGCGGTAGGTCTGTGGTTTACGGGAGGGATCTCGCTGATGGAGATTGTGAACCTCTCCAAAAAGGACTGCTGGGGCAGAAGGACTGCGGACAGTATCATGCAGTTTGATGAGGGGCTGTTCCGCGTAAGAAGGAGGGCGGAGATTGTCAGGAACGCGCTGAACCTGCATCCTGCAGACGTCAGGTATGTTTTTGCCATTCCGAGGGATGACGGAAGCGGCTGGAAAAGACTGACCGGGATGGGACTGCAGAAAAAGCTTGGGTGCATCTGCCGGGCCGTGGGTATTTCCTATAAGAAAATTAAAGAGGATGAGGCGTTAAGACTCAATACATGAGAGACTGAAGGCCTGAAATGTAGATGCGGAATTCCTGCTGCCATATTAAACACCTGCAGAATATGTAACAGGAAAAAGATAAGAACAAAATTTCCCGTTTATTTCTATTGACTGAATTTCAATTTTTGGATATACTAACGATAAGTAAAAAAATAATTTACAAATCGAAAGTAGGTGAACGTCATGCTGTATGAATATCTGAAAGGGAATTACGAACCCGGGGAACCAATCTTTTCCGGGGATATTTCCATTTCCGGACTATCGGAAGAAAATCTCCGGTATCACTTAAAGCGGCTTACAGATGACGGTATCCTGTGCAGGTTTGAGGCAGGAATCTACTATTTTCCCAGAACAGATATTTTTGGGGAAAAGATGGCTTTGACGGCGGATACGGTGGTGCTCCATAAATATGTGAGGCGCCGGGGGAAAAGGGTAGGGTACTATTCGGGATATACCCTGGCAAACCGTATGGGGCTGTCTGCCCAGGTGCCGCTTACGGAAGAAATCACCAGTAATTATGCACCGGCGCAGGTTCGGGAATTAACCATAAAAAACCGGAAGTACATTCTGAGACGCCCTGTTGTTGAGGTTACGGATGAAAATGTGGCTGTCCTGCAGTTTCTGGACTGCCTGAAGGATTTGGAGAAGTGTGCAGAAGAGGAACCGAAGGTCTGCGGACGGATTCTTAGCGGTTATGCCAGGGAGCACGCCCTTACAAAATCAGCAGTAGACAGGTTTCTTGCAATGTATCCGCTGAAAATATACAAGGCGATTTATGAGACGGGGGTAGGGTATGTATCTGCACAGGGACAGGGAAACATTTAAGGATATGGTTGGGCAGGCTGCTGACAGCAGCGGGAGGACACCGATCGTAGTGGAAAAAGATTACTATGTGACACTGATCCTGAAACTGTTTTCAGAACAGTTGCCTAGGTGTGTGTTCAAGGGAGGGACGTCCCTGTCAAAAGGTTTCCATGTGATAGACCGTTTTTCTGAGGATATAGATATTACATTTAAGGAACATATCGGGGAGAGCAGGAGAAAGAAATTGAAAAATGTTGTTTTGAGGGGGATTAGTGAGGAACTGGGTATGCCGATAGCTAACTGGGAAGAAACCCAGAGTGACAGGGATTATAATGCCTATCTGTTTTCTTATGAATCCGTGTCTGGCTTTCAGGATGACAGGCTGCCACAGTATGTAAAGCTGGAGACTGCCCTTGGCTCTTATTCTTTTCCTACACAGACTGTTGAAATCCGCAATTATATTGGAGATTACCTGGAAGGCAGGGGTAGGGCAGATTTGGCGGGACAGTTTTCTCTGGGCAGGTTTTCCATGAACCTTCAGTCTTTGGAACGGACCTATATAGATAAAGTTTTTGCCCTGTGCGACTATTATCTTCAGGGAAAGTCAAAACGCTATTCCCGCCATTTGTATGATATTTATAAGCTGACTCCCCGGATAGAATTTAATGATGAATTTGCTGTGTTGGTACGGGAAGTGCGGGAACATCGTTCAAAGATGCGGATATGTCCGTCAGCGGATGAGACAGTTGATGTACCGGCAGTTATTTCTGAATTTTGCGATAATTCTTTTTACAGGGAGGATTATCAGGCTATTACAGATTATTTTGCGAAAGATGCGGTATCTTATGATGATGTGATAGGGCAGATGCGGACTCTTGTGGCCAGTAACCTGTTTGCAAAATGATACAGATGAAAGAGGTGAGACACAGTATATACTGCATCTCCCGATTGTTTCTAACAAATGTGGACGCGGAATTCCTGCTGCCATGTCAGACGTAACAAAACAAAAAAGAAAGCCGCCGTGGAGGACAGAGGAAATGGATAAAGAAGAGATAGGGAAAAAGATTGATGAAGTACTTCAACTGGAGAAATGGCGGAGCTTTGTTAATGGGAAGGTGACAGGCGGTCTGGCAGTTCTTGAGGTTCTTGGTATTGAGAAAGAAAAGCGGATAGAAGTTCTGGCCAAGGCTCTTGGGTTATGCACGGCAACAGCAACAGAATATGTCAATGGTTTTTATGAAGAAAACTATCAGGAATGATCAGAAACGGTAATTATTAAGTAGAATATGGAGGTGGTATTGATATGATGTCATTACAGGAACGGGTAGTTCAGAAAGTCAACAGATTGTCAGAAGATAATCTACAGTTTTTACTGGAAATGATAGAGCGCTTTATGTGGACTGGATCGGAAGAAGAAAAAGCAGAGCTGGATTCCAATTCCAATCGATATTCAGATGTGTCGGATGGCAGTTTGGGGAATGAGGGTAACGGCATGCTGACACCTAAAATGAAAGCATTTATAGAATTAGAAGAAATGCTGACTCTGGTATCGGAAGAACTGGACTACGATAAGGAACTGGCGGAAGCGAGGGAGAAAAAGTATGGTTATATTGATTGATACAAATGTTGCATTGGATTTTCTGACAATGCGGCAGCCCTTTTACGTCGATGCGAGAAAAATCATCAGTCTTTGTGCAAGTGAGAAAGTGCAGGGAGTTATCGCATTTCATAGTCTGCCTAATATCTTCTATATTTTAAGAAAAAGCCATTCAGACACTGACAGGAGGAAAATGTTGAGAAAATTATGCATGGTGCTGCGTGTGGTAGGTGCAAGCCATGAAAGAGTTTGTTCTGCTATAGAACGCGATGATTTTCCAGATTTTGAGGATTGCCTGCAGGATGAATGTGCAAAAGAGATTTCTGCTGATTTCATCGTAACAAGAAATATAGAAGATTTTCGGAGCTCTAAAGTAAAAGCAATAACACCGCAGGATCTTCTGGTATTGGTTCGAGAGGATAAATAATTGGTAATATTTAAAGTCATAAGCTCTGAAAATGTTCTGGTTCTATTATATCCTCCTGGTTCTGCTCTGGTTCTAAAAGCAGTTAAGATATCATAGAAATTGTGAATTTAAGTGGATTTGAGAGATGAAACGGGCAGAAAAAGATTGGAACACAGGGGGAAAAGATGCTCACATGAATTGAGCAGATGTTAAGCGTAGCCTTCACGAATGAAATAATAGCCAACCCGGGATATATCTCTATGACCGACTATTATCTGAAAGTATCGTGAAAACTATTGAACCGCTGTATACCGAACGGTACGTACAGTGGTGTGTGGGGTTGGCTATTCAACTAATGGGTAGCCTCCTACCCGATTAATCTTCGTAAACGTGAAATCATTCATTGTCTGTTGTTCCCGGGCTTTTGATTCCGTGTTTGCGTTCAAAGTCTAAGACTTTTTGCGTAGGCTTCCAGTCATCGGACTCCATTGCCCGCAGTTCTTCCATGCTGAATGATATCGTATCTCCACACTCAAACTGTGCCTGGCTTTCGTCTGGCATTGCAAGATATTCAGCATTTCACTTTGCTTTCTTTTATTATTAATTCAACCTGTTTCAATAGTTAAATATTAACAATTGTATGTTGACAATTAATATTTTCGCATTCGTTATCAGACGTGTGCCGGGGGAGTTAAAGAAAAATGCCTGTCCCCCGGAATCATGTCACCGGGGAACAGGCATTTTCTGCGGCAGGGGAAGCGGAGGATTATCAGGAATCTCCCCTGCAGCTTAAATATGATATTTTACATGGAGTCGGCAGGCGGTTGGTCCGTTTCGTACTGACGGGCCAGTTTATAGAAGGTGGTTGTTTTAAGCCCCAGAAGCTGCCTTGCCTCCACGGCAGTAATCTCCTTATTTTTCCATCGGGCATAGACATCCGGCCAGTCCTGCGGGTAACCTATGGCAGGGCGGCCGGTAGGTTTTCCTGTTTTAAGGGAGACTTTTTTTCCGCCGACGGTTTTCATGGAGGCAATTCCCTGCTTCTGCCGGGCCAGGATATTTTCCCTTTCTTTCTGTGCACAGTAGGACAATATCTGCAGGACGAGGTCGGCGATGAAGGTCCGCTCGAGGTCGTTTCCGTTTGTGGAGCGTGTATCCAGGAGCGGCATGTCGATGACCTTGATATCCGCCCCGAGTGTCCGGGTAATATGTTTCCACTGCTCCTTAATCTCCGTGTAATTTCTCCCCAGACGGTCGATCGAGTATATCACCAGCAGGTCGCCCGCATGGAGGAGCGGCACCGTGTTTTCCGTCCCCACGAGGGCGTTGTATGCCTTCCGGTTAAAATCCCTGCCGCTTGCCCTGTCCTCAAAAATGTATTTCGGGGGGATTCCCTCCTGCTCCGTCATGATGTCCCACTGTCTCTGCGGGTTCTGGCTTTTTTCCGAGACCCTGATATATCCGTAGATATCTCCCATAAACAGACACGCTCCTTCCTTTCGTTAAGGTATACCTTTACAAA
>CAJUKA010000187.1 GCA_910586585.1 uncultured Lachnospiraceae bacterium | reverse complement strand
ATGGGCGCAAAAAAACAGGAAACCTTTTCTTGATTTCCTGTCTTGGTGTGCCGTCCTATGTAGCGGTGGTTATTCAGTTTTTAACTGGCGGCAATTCTACAAACTAGAAGTTACTTGCTTTTCTTCTCTTTACTGCGTCTTATCAATGCGATGGTTAATTCAATAATTCCCACACATAACCAAATAATACCCATCGCACTATTTTCTGCCCAAAACCATAATAGCGATAAAAGAATCCACATAATTCCCAAAATTAAAGTTCCAGTGTTGCTCATAATTATTCCTCCCATAAATTCCGATTGTGATTTGATGATTTTTAAGGGAAACATTAGCTGTTATATTTTGTTATTAAAATATCCGCTAACCCTTGAAAACACTAAGTTTATCGCAGGTGAACTTTCCCTTAAAGTTTCCCTTGTGTTATATCTTCCCACAGGGCATTACGAACCCTGATAAGGGAAAAAATGAGGGAAACAAAATCACATAAAACATTATAACACAAAATATACGGGAATTGGTAAACTGATTGAAATGCTTTCAAAAAATCAATGAAAAGAGGACAGATAAAATGAATATGATTTACGCAACATACAATATCCACCATAACAGCATTGACGTATATACCTATGCAGGTTATTTTTTACGAATAGACTGCAACAAGGCAGAAGATGGATTGAAAACCACCCCATGCTCTGAATGCGCCTTAAATGCCCTGGCAATAGATGAGCCGCTTGAATATGCAAGATTGTATCTTGAGGAGAGTATGCAGATGTGGGTAGATGCGGAAGATTCTTTAGAACTGTGGTAAAATTCAAAAAAAGATATGACCAATTAGGGTTGATTTTGATTTTTAATATTTTCTAAATCAGCCCTAAGATTTCTATTCTTCATTATTTTTGTCTTGTTCTTCATCAAGCCATTCTTTTAACTTTCGTTGCAATGTTTTTTTATCCGGCAAATATAATTCATACTCCTTTGCATAAATATTGGCATCTTCCGGTAATGTCAAATCAACTAATGCTTCATCACTCTTTTTGCAGAGAAGAATGCCAATGGTTGGATTTTCTCCCTCTATTCTTTCATAACGGTCGTAATAATTAACGTACATCTGCATCTGTCCTAAATCCTGATGAGTCAGTTCATCTGCTTTAAAGTCAATAAGAACATAACAACGCAGCAGCCGATTATATAAAATCAAGTCAACATAAAAATTCTTGTCATGAAATGAAAATCGCTTCTGACGCTGTTCATATAAAAATCCTTTTCCCAGTTCCAGCAAAAATTTCTGCATTTTATCAATGACTGCCGATTCCAAATCACTTTCATGATAAGATGCCTTATCCTCCAATCCCGCAAATTCAAGGACATAAGGCGTATGTAAAATATCTTCCGGTTTCTGCGGTATTGCGCCTTCATTTGCCAATCGCAGCACATCATCTTTATTCCTGCTTAAAGCAAGCCTTTCATACAGGCTGGAATGATACTGTCTTTTCAAAGTAGATACATTCCAACCGGAACGAATTGCTTCTTTTTCGTAAAAATCCCTTTCATCCTTGTCTTCAATGCGCATCAGAATCTGATAATGTGTCCAGCTCAGTTTAAATGGCAGTCTGGCATATGTCATATCCAATTGTCCAATTCCTGATTGGATTATTTCGCTCCTCTGTCCGAATTGTCCAATCGTTGATTGGATAATTTCATTTTCCCTATCTTTATAAACCATATAGAACTGTCGCATACCTGCAACATTGCTTCTGGAAAATCCTCTGCCATATTCTTTTGTAAGATAAGCGGATAAGGAATCAATTATTTTTGAGCCGTATTTTGCGCGTTCTTGTCCCTGTTGTTCCTGTTCAACAATATAACGTCCAAGCCAAAAACTTGTAATGACTGTAATAGTATTTGCCATCTGCCCCATATTGCTTCGGGCATTGTCAATCAGCTTTTTTGATTTTTGATACAAAGAAGTAAATTCCCTATCGTTCATTATGTCCATTTTTTCATTATTAACCATAATTTTGCCTCCAATGATGATTTTTTACGGATTTAGATTATCCGAATAATTATCATTTCATCAAGTCCGATCTCCCCAATATCACATTCTTCTTTTCCACGAAGATATGTCTGCATATGATAAAACATCAGGCATTCATGAAAATATTTTAACAATTTCTGAGTCCTGCGCTTATATCCGTATGCTTTGAGCAAAGTCCTCAACTTCATTCTTACATAATCCTGACCGTCCAAATAAAGAATTTGCAATCGCTTCATTTTAAAAAATAAATCAATATCGAAATAATCCGTAACAAATGCTCCTTCATTAACTTCCTTTCCAAAAGACATAAAATCTTTCTGAATAGATGGAAATTCCCTGTCTATTAGTGGCTTGTCACATAAATAGTCTATCCAATAATGAACATCAAGATATAAGCTGCGCAAATTTGTGCGATAATATGGGGTTAGATAAAGATTGTCTTGTTTCCACACTTTCTCCAACATATCGCTTGCCGTCCTGGTTCCCAGATCCTGACTATGAATAATGCAGGCAAGGTCAAATGAATCATAATATAATTCAATCAATTTTATCCCCCTTTATCCCATTACATTGTCTGCAAAGTATCTGTAAATTCTCCGTTATTGTTTTGCCGCCTCTATTCATTGGTTTAATATGGTCTACCTGAAAGAAAATCCGGTCTGTTCCTTTTTTCCCACAACAGGCACAGGTATAGTTCCCGTCAGTATCTTTTGACTGTTCAAATGCAGCATTCCGAAGCTTTTTTTCTAATTCCGGATTCACTTTTCCGATTTCAAATAAGGATAACTCCTCCAGATTTCTTCTTCCGCATTGCACGTTTTCCTCGTCATCATAAATATGCGGATTGGATAATTTTGTCAGTTCAATATCAAGCTGTCTCCAAAAATACAGTTTTCTTCCAAAAAATAATTTTAACAGATTATCATCGCTGTTTTCCCACAAAGAGTTTACATACTCTGTTTTCTGTCTCTGTCCCATATCTTCATCCCAAATATATTTCGCAATCGCAGAAACATCCAGTCTGCTTCTGTCGATATCATCAAAAGAATAAAACTGTGGTGGTGTCTCATATTGAGCGTAATATTTTAATATCCGTATAATGTCTTTTTCTTCATATGGAGGAATCATTTCTCCTAAGAAAAAAGTATCTCTGCAATGTGCCGCCATTTCCTCCAATAATTCATATGCCGGATATTCATCTATACAGCCGAAACTTTCAAATAACCCTGGAAGCGCAAGCATCATATCCTCATATGCCTTTCTGGTGCTATCATATACCATTACCTGATAAGAATAATCTATTCCATTTTCTTCCAGATAAGCAAACACATACATACCAATAGGAATCCGCTGTACAAATGGCAATTTTTCCAATGAAGCAGTATCGACAGAATCATCAAGCACGGAGGCAAACTCCTCAATTTTGGAAATGGCAATCATTCGTAATTCATGCTTTATATGCTCTATAGGGTTATCTGTAAATTCATTATTACCACCAAACAAACTGTCTGGATTTACCCATGCAATATGTTCATTCCAGTTATCCACAAATGAAACAATATATGCAGCAGTTGTTCCTCCTGCTGCTTCCCCCCGAAGCGCACGTCCTATCATCTGCGTCATAAGTATCGTAGAAACGGTTGGCCTTGCCAAAAATACAGTTTTGGTCTGCGGTATGTCTACACCCTCTGTCAAAATATTCACATTTACAAGTACCTGTATTTTCCCTAATCTATATTCCTCTAACTTTCTTTCATTATCTTCCCTGCTGGTTCGGACTCCTGTAACAGAATCCCTTACATCTGATACAATAAACTCTGACCTGATACCCGCCTTGTTAAATAACGCACTTAGATGAATTGCGTGTATCACATTGATTGCAAATACGATTGTTTGCCCATATTCTTTTTGTTTTGACTGGTATGTACTTACAATCAGTTTGTTCCGTGCCGCACTGTCTGCCATCTGTCCTGCCACGTCCTCGGGCAGCACATCCAGACGCTGAATGCTTTCCCAGCCATCTAATCCCAAAGCTTCCCCGTACATTTCATCTGTATAGTAACTTTCAAAAATTGGTTTTGACAAAATGTGGCGGTTAATCAACTCTTTTAATCCAATTTGGTATGTTATGCCAATATTCCCATGAACAACTTTTCCGTCCTGCAAGCCATCTTCATAAATTTTTGAAAGAAGTCCCTGCTCATCATTAGTAGTACGAAAGGGCGTAGCAGTCAGTCCAATTAATTTTACATTTGGGACTCTTGACTGAACATATTCAATTACCCTGCGGTATGTCTTGGCCGTTGAATGATGCGCCTCATCTATAATCAGAAAAATTTCCTTTTCACCAGCCAGCCACGAATCAAGGCTGTTTAGATTTCTTCCTATGCTGTCTTTGCTGACAATCAATAAATTATCCGTAGCCTTGATATCTATTGGCCTGTCATGGCAGGATGAACCAGATACAATCCGATATTGGAAAAAAGGGATATGAGGTATCACTTCTGAATATGCAAACTTCTGGAAAGATTCTGCCGCTTGGTCAAGAAGCATTTGGCGGTGCGCAATCCATAGAATTTTTTTCTTAAGATTCAATGCATTTTTCAGAAGCCACATAGAAGCAGTATAAGTCTTGCCGCCACCAGTTGGCAGGACAATCATAGTGCTATACTGATTGCTTTTATTAATAATATCAAGATTCTCCATTGCATTCTTTTGGTGTTCATACGGTGTTCTAGCATTCGCTCCCTTTTTGGGAAATACTTTTCCAAATGAGTTCACTTCTATATAATCTTTTCCCATTATCTGTTACCTCCAATTTTTACTAAGAACTGTCTTGCAGATATAGTATATTACGCATTTATCATTCTTTGTCTTTTTTGCGCAGCTATCAGCATAGTTCGCAAATCTGTTTCAATATTAATCATCTTTACCTCTATATCAAATTGTCTGATGCATTCGGCAAGGACAGATGTTCCTGTAATTTTTTTCATTTCCTGTTCGTCACACACAACAATTATTTTTCTGTACGTTCTTTTCTCTAATTTTTCAAGAAGAAGCATTTTAAGAATATCATTTGCAATTTTGTTATCCTGCCCTTTTTTCGACTTTCCAATATGTGCAAAAATTTCTCCAATAATGCCATCTTCCTTGGAATAAAAGTCCGGCTGCATATACGTTTTTCCCACAAGGATTTTTGCATTTTCTTTTAAGTTTTTGTTTAGCCAATTTTGGACTTTTTCAAATATTATCTGTTCTGCCATTTGTTGTTCGAAAGAATTTGACTGTTCGCTTCTCTCCATGACATAACCTCCTCAAATCTGCAAAGATTATTTACTATTCTACCACATATATCATGTCAATTCTACGAAAATTTTCCAAATCAAACGGGCAATAAGAGAAATTTCTGTTTATACGCAATAATTTGTAGTGGAGCTTATCTCGCCCCTCTATCCTTGCTTCTTGAAATACGATTCATTTGTTTATCAGTCTTCTCTCTTTGATAATTCTGTAATCGTCTGTGTACGATTTCTTTCCGCCTTTGTGCTTTTACGCCATATCGTTCTTCCCACTTTTCGGCTTTGTCCCGATATTCAGAATTAGCTGTTTTAGCGGCGGCAAAGGCTTTGTAGAAATCATACACCGTTTGGAATCCATACCGTTTGACTATCCCCGATAAACCGACTTTCAGAATATCTATTTCCTCGTTCTTGCGGTCAATCCTGCTTTGCAGTTCCCCTTTCTTGGTCAGTTTTGCAAAACCTTTCAGGATGTCACGCTCAATCTCCAACTCATTGTGCTCCCTCTCTGCGTCAAAGATAATCCCGTTTTGACGGTTTAACTCCTTATAAATCTTTAGCAGCTTTGGATATGCGGCGGCTTCTGCGGACATGACAGGCTTTGGCGGTATCTGCGGTGTTTCTTGTTCTGTTACCTGTGTTCGTGACTGTAACTCTCGTTTTTGTGCTGACGGATCAGCAGTCAATCCTTTAAGGAGATTATGCCCCTGCTTTGACACATTATCCGTTTGCGGGATTATTTGTACCGTTCTTACATCGCTTGGTTCTGCAACCGACTGTACCGTTTCTTTCTCAAAAAACTTTGCCGACAGTTCCCTTGCCTTATCCAATACTTTAGAAATCAGCAGCGCCAGTACCGTAACAGCAGTCATAATAATACTTCCCAGACATTCCGGCTGACTGCCGAATATATCAACGGATTCTCTGATGCGGTCTGTGATATAT
>CAJUKA010000186.1 GCA_910586585.1 uncultured Lachnospiraceae bacterium | reverse complement strand
ATTTTTCTACCCCAAAGGAAAAAATAATCCAGCTTATTTATTCTATTGACGCAAGTTGGAATATGCCATAAAAGAAATAATCTGTGTGGAGATAAAGAGGGATTCCGTAGTAGTCGGCACTGTGGGAATGTGCATAACTTGCTGTCTTATGGAGTTGTGGGAAAGTCCGTTTGCAGAATGTGGGAAAGCTGCACTTTAGCTTTTCCATGTTCTGTGAACGGACTTTTCCATGACGGAATAGCAAGTTATACACATTTCCACGGTGCTTGTCTTTTGGTCTTTAGTTTCTTTGGTTCGGAATAGTGTGGTGCTGGCGGTCTATCTCTTGTTTTTGGTTGCTTGCTTCTTTACCAAACATGAGCATTTGTCTGTCGCATCTGGTATTGTGATTTCGCGGTCATAAATATAATAAACTTTGCCATTCATCTTTTCCTCTTCTGGCAATGCATCATATTCCGCCTGTGATATTTCCGTTCCTTTTACGCCATCCAGATTCTTCAGCGCCTCTGCTATGACTTTATTCTGCACTGGATTTTCAGACTCTTCCGACAGTTCTGCATCTACAATTACAAGCCCTTTTTCTTTGTCTGTTGCATCTGGTATTTCATTGTCCCCGTCTGTTATGTAATAAATCGTTCCATTCAGTTTTTCCTCTTCTGGCAGCGAATCATATTCTGCCTGGGTCAGTATTTTTGTCAGCGTGCCCGATAAACAGTCCCAATGCTCATTTTTGTTCCAATATACGTTTGTGCCTGCGGGATAGGAATACCCTGCCCCCTCCTCAAACCGCTCATCTGTCACAAAAGCGTTGCTGATATTGTAGAGATGCCCTTTTTCCATATCCTCTGTTGGAAGCTCGGAAAATTCTATTGTTCCCTGCGGCAACAGCGACCCACGCCAGCCTTTGGCGTATTCTTCGCTCTTTTCACACCAGGCTTTGCTGCTGTTTTCCTCTTCGCCTTCACGCATCCCGGTTCCGCCCTGTGCTCAGCTTTCTGCTAAAATTACCCGATAGGCTGCAATAGACGCGCTGATTGCGGCCTCCTCACCTGCTTCCTGTGCAAGCACTACCTGGTATGCTGCAATAGATGCGCTGATTACAGCCTCCTCCATTGCTTTTTCCGCCGCAGCAGCAGACCCTTCTGCACTGCTGTTTACAGCATCTAAAGCGTCAATAAATGACTGCCTTACATCACGTCCAAACCTTGCTTTTAATAATTGCTCTATCTGTTTCGATATGTCCGCCATCCATATCCCCCTTATGATATTCCTGGTTTACCGAGTTCTTTTATTTGTGTACTGAGCTGGGTAATCCAGCCGTTTATTTTTGTGACTGAATTGTTAATATTGTCAATATGTGTATTAATGTTTGCTATCGCTGTGTTTGCTGTCTCCGCAGCTTCCTGGGCCTTTGCTGCAGCAGACGCAGCATCTGATATTGCCTTTTTTGCGACTTGCATTGCTTCAGAATCGTCCATCGTCTGGGAAAATTCTTTTACTGCATCCCCGCTGATGCCAAATGCCGTTATCTGCCTGCAGTTTAAATTTCCCTGCATGTCAACGTAAAAAGCTTTGTTGTTTACATTGATTCCGTTATTGTCCAGTATTATTCTGACAGCTCCATTGGCATTTTTTATTTTCACGCTGCCGCTCTGGTTGTTGTACCCGCCTACTTCCAGCGATATTTCTTTGATGCTTCCCTTTCGGATGTCAACCCTATTGATATCTATGACAGCTATCAGCTCCCCTTTCGCATCCCTGACCGTTATTTCACCGTTCCGCCCGCTGCCAGTTCCGCCAATCAAAAGCGTCCCGCCCCGGATACGGTCGGCAAACATTGTACCCACTGTGATAAAATCCGCAACAAGGTTTCCGTCAATTGTCCATGCATTGGCATATGGCCCGCTATAACCGCTTGTACTGAACCCAATCCCGTTTTTGTTGATTCTTATTACATTTACAGCGGTTTTCTTATCCGGACTGTCCATTATTAGGATTTGTTCAGGATGCCCGTCTGCATTCTCCCCACAGTCCAGAATTACATACCCGCCCTTTGCCCCAGTGATCAACTGCGTGGCATTTTCGACTGCCATCTGTATTTTGGGATTTATGCTGCTTGCAACTCTTTTTATGCGGCTGTCCATTTCCTCATTCACATGTGATCTGCCTGTTGTCATGCTTTTTATTGCCGCCCCAAGGCAGAACATATTTTTTCCGGCTGTGTCAGATAAATTTCCATTTTGCTTACAAGCATTCTTACATGGTTCAGGTGATTGTATTCTGATTCCACATAACAATACCCCAATTCAATAGCTTCTATTTCACTGTCAGTCATGTTCAAATCTACCGCTTTAATTTCAACAGCGTTAGTTTCTGATGTGATACTGTCAAGATATGCCTTTGTCTTTTTTTGTAATTGGACAAGTGTTGTCACGTCCTCAAACTCCACAGTTCCCACTATGCGACCGTATTTCTTAATGGCAGCATCATTTTCCACTGTGACTGTTGGAACATTTCCTTCACTGTCTTCTGCGCCAATCCCTATCACCACTGTCCGTATTTCTGTTAACAACTTCATGAGCTGTCACAGATTCAACCTCACCTGCTGTCGTAAAATCACCCATTTTCCTGTCACACAATCAATTGTATATACAACTATTTATTTCCAGTCTACAGCAGCTCTCCGAACTGCATTTTCCATGTTTCTATCTTATATTATTGTTTTATGATGCATGATATATCCCTGACTGCTGCCGCAGACTTCACATATTCCACCGTCAACCATAATCCGCTGGCTGATATAACTGTTCTTGCACTGCTGCCAGCGCTTTGAGTTGTAAAAAGCTTTTGCCCATTCCTTTGCCATATAAAATCCCCCAACAAAAAAGGAAACCAGCCTCAACTGATTTCCTCTTTCTTTTGATGATACCATCATAGCACACATGAGTGTATCATTGTGTATCATCTTTTATTTTTTTAGTGAACCATCCCCACCTTTTCCATCAATGCTTCCTGCAGCACTTTTGAAACATTTATCTTCTCCCGTTCAGCTGCTTTATTTAACCAACTGGGAATCGTTACATTTTTACGAACCATTTTATTATCAACCTTTTTCCTGTACTCGTCAAAGTCAATGTCAACCAATGATATACAGCTCTCGCCGCTGTCTGCAAATTCTGCCTTTGACAAATCAATATCTTTGATGTCGCTTGCCTCTGTTATGCTGATTCCCATATCCTCTTTCGTTATTCCATGCAGCCCTATCGCATCTCTTGCCATATATATAGCATTTGCCATTCCATACCCTTCTGTCAATATTCCCAGATCAGGAACCTCTATAAGCACTGTATCTTTTTCATCTTTTGTTTTAGTGAATATTACTGGATATACTCTTTCCATTTTGCTCCTCCTGTTATATTTTGAATCAATGGGGATTTTACAATCCCCATTTTCTTATGATTGATTTTGCAAGGTTTTCTTTGATTTCCCTATGCCTTGGAACCTGTTCAACGTCCGACCCTCTTACATATATATCATGGTCCCCTCCATGCCGGCTAAACTCAAACCCTGCTTTTTCGAGTTTTTTAATTAACTCTCTTTGCTTCATCTTCTGTCCTCCTTACAATAATAATTATACACACTTATGCGCATTTTGTCAATACTTTTTATGCGCATAAGTGTGTATTTTTAAGTCGGTATCTTAAAATGTTTTAACGCATTTGCATGGATCCTGTGCACCTGTGCCCACTCCACATGCATCTCAACTGCTATTTCCTCCCATTTAAGGCATTTTATGTATCTGTATGTCAGCACCTGCCGTTCTCGCTCATTTGGGGCATTCTCAATCGCCTGGAATATATCTGTATATGTGCTTACTCTCATATACCTTGCCTGCATCATTTTACTTATCAGCTCATCTTTTTTTGTAGCATAATCAGACATGTCTTTTCGCGCCCTGCTGCCATGCATTTCAATGTCTATGGTTTTGGGCGATGCCTCATACAATTCAAGCGCTGTTATCTGGTCCTCTATTCTTTTTACAGCTTCTTTGCTTTCCCTGAATTTGCTTAGATACACCTTTTTCAGATCGTTTTCCCTTGCCATGCCTGATATACCTGCCCTTTCTAAGTTGTTTTATACTCTTTGATTAAATCTAACGGAATATGCCTGGTACCGCTGTCTACTCCAAATCTTACATATAGCCGTAAACATCCATCCCGAATACCACAATCATCAACATAACATTCCTCTGCTGGAACCGTGTAGCGACTTTATTTCGCTCATTTTTGTTTGGCGCAAATTCCAAATCATGAAGAAATGCCTGCTCTTTTCTTTCCTCTGCTCCAACATCCGCATAAGCAGATTCATATTCATTTTTTGCCGATTCGAGGAAATTCAGAAAATCTGTTATTATTTCACTTGGTTTTCTTTCCATGCCAGTACCCCACATATCCTACGGCGCGTACTCCGCTTCCTGCTTTGTCCCTTTCTTGTGCCAGCTTTTCTTTTTATTGCATGTTCTGCGTTCACCTCTTAAGGCTTCCAGGTATGTATTCTGCTTAATTACCTTGTTCATGATAAGTTCCCCAACTGCGACACCGCGCCGCCTGCCTTTTCTATCCTCCACAATGCACATATGTGGGTATTTTGATACAATTGTATACTGTATTTTCCTGCTGTTCCTTCCATCTTCTGTTTTTTCTTTGAGACTGATTTCTGTATTTACTTCCAACTGCTCATAGGTCATACTTTCACTCCCTTCCGCCCAGGCTGTTTCCACACCGATCCTGCTGCCAGAAAATTCCCCTGCGCAGAGTCTTTACTGCTGTTTGGCCCTGTTTTCTATTCCTTTTATGCTGGAACTGCTTCAGCAGCTTCTTAACCATGTTTTTCACCATATGCATTTCCCTTCTGTATGCCAGTAATGCTTACTGTCCTCATATCCGTCCCTCCCAGTAATTACTATGGTTTTCCATATTTTCTTTCCAGTTCTTTTTCCGCCCAGTCTGTATACTGGTGGCGCCTTGTCAGTACGGCATTTACAAGATGCCTCCCTGCAAGGTCTGCTGTCTCACGCCACAGATCCGCATTGGCAAGCGGTTTATTTTTGGCAGTTTGAAAACCATTATTTTCCCAGGTTTTGAGGTTCCCACGATTAAATGCGCCTGCAACGGTAGAAGAATCTGTATAAACCGTGATTTCTGCAGGACTGTGGAAATGCTCCAACGCTGATTTTAATGCTGCCAGGTTTATCCTGTTTACCGTCGCATCCTGCTGCACGCCAAATCCTGTGTATGTAGCCTCCCCCTTTGACGTGCCGGCAGATATCACATAGACATAAGCTGCCCTCTCTGCTTTCATTCCTGTCATGTTATGCGTTATAAAAATATCCACATGCTTCATTTGCGCCGTCCTCCCTCAAATGGTGATTCACCAGATGCATCCACAAACCTGTTACAGTTTTGGATTCCCAGCACCAGCCGGCTTTTACGTTCCTCTGCCCTGCGTGCACGTACTGGCTCTTCTGGGAAATGCATTGCGATGCACATATCGTTTATCCGATCAACTGTAGTTGGAAGCACAGGCAGTTCTTCCAGCCTGTAATTGCTTGTAAATATACACAGCCTTTTTGCCTTGTACCGCTCATTTATTAAATCATGAAGCACGCCCTGCCCCCAATCCTTAATTTTGGATACACAGAGGTCATCTATTACCAGCAGATCCGTTTCGTAATATTTCCAGAAATCCCCCCTGGAAAACTCATCCCTGCTGCCATAGGATTTTTTCACATCTTCCAGCAGATCTTCAACTTTGATAAATCTGGCAGCGATATTGTACTTTGCGCAGACACTGCCGCATATGGCGCTGGCAGCCATGGTCTTTCCGCTTCCTTTTGTCCCGGAATATATGTACAGCCCAATCCTTTCATCACGCCACTGCTGGAAGTCATACACAAAGCTTTCTGCAGTCTGTTTCAGCTTTGCCGCTAAACCCGTATTATGGTACGCTTCCCATGTAAATTTTTCAATGTCAAGCTCCCTGTACTCTGCAATGATGCCTGATATATCCTTGAGCATGTCCGCCCTGCAGTATGGACAGTGCATCACGGTGCTTATCTTTCCCCCTGCAGGTTTGCGGGGATTCTGCGGGCACAGGTCCAGATATCCCATGTCTTTACAATACCCTCTCTGGTGACGGCACCGCTGTGGTTTCCCATTCCTCCCCTTACGGCAGGCATCTTCACTCCTGCGGCAGGGACTGCCCGTTCCGGGATGGCTGC
>CAJUKA010000185.1 GCA_910586585.1 uncultured Lachnospiraceae bacterium | reverse complement strand
GGAACCTACTGGGGTTCACGGGCTTCTTAAGTAGCGCAAACTTTTTACTCACAAGTATTCATCAAAATACATTTTATATGTTGCTAAATTGTCAAGTGCGTTCATTCTCTGCTTTGCTGTATCTGCTGCAGATAATTTTTTGATTGCTAATATAGGATGGCGATCAGATAATACAGCTTGCTCATTCCATGTCATTTTCAACCATGGCGGATTTCCTATTGTTAAATCAAATCCCCCATTATCCTCAAACACATCCGCAAACTCCAATTCCCAATGTTGAAATCTCTGTTGCTCAGCTATTTGATTCACAATAGCCAATCTCTCATGCTTTGCTCTCAATTCATCAAGATTTACTCTTCCCAAAGTCGCATATTGTGATCGGAATTCGAGAGCAATCTGAGAACCCTCTACAATATAATTCAAATTTCCGGCTTCATCATATGATGCATTACCGGAACTATCGATAAAGCTCATTTGCCCGGACGCATTTGTAGAAACTGCATTTAATGTACCTTCCAACAATAACGACATTTCAAAGAAAAATGTTTGCCTGTCAGGCAGCAAATCAGCTTTATCAATTGGCCAGAACCAAAGTGCACACCAATAATCCATTGCCGCCTTTAAACGTGCATATGGACCTGCGTTGTTCATGTGTTCTGATTTAAATAACTTCTTGTAGATCTCATCCTTCTCTCTAATTGTCGTATGCGAACCAGCTTCTGATTCATCATGTCCAAATACACTTAGCGGTTCAAAAATTGCTTCTTTTACCTTCTTTCTAAGTTCAACAGTTCTGCTCCACAGATCATCAATACTCTCAGATAAACTTAATAAAGTCTGAATATCGTTCTCATCATATTTCGCTGTGAACTCTTTTCTCCAGTTATTGATCGTTTTGATATTATCAGGCTCTAAACCTTTGATAACCTTATCTGTATAATTTGCCATTCCAGGATCACCTAGAAGGAAATGATAAATTCCTTTTGTCGTTTCATGCTGACCTTTTCTTGTTCTTGTTTCTCCCGGCATAATTCTTGTCGGTGCATTTTCCCACCATTTTCCTACTTCAAGTCGAAACTGCGAATATACCTGTCTTCTCGCACCAATTAATGAATTCCCACAGACAAGCTGTGTGCCAAACCATGGTACGTAAGCTCCTTTGTAGATTGTGTTAAGCCACAGCGATACCTCCGCTAATTCAACTGCAATTGGATTCAGATCCACACCATATACATTCCTGTCCGCAATAAACATTTTTACCTTCTGCAATTCTTCGAACCGCTGATCATAAGAAATTGTTTCTCCTAACTCTTCCTGCTTTTTATTCAAGTATGATTCTGCCAATTGATTAATGGCCTCATTTAAGAATGCTGCGCTTCCCATCGCTGGCTCACAGATAGTAAGATTCAGAATTTCATCTGCTGTCTTATTTTTCAATAATTCCTTCAATGCATACTTTACCAGACACTTTGTCAATACTTCCGGCGTGTAGTATGATGCAGACTTCTCTCTTTCTCTTCCTGCTAGTCGATAAATAAAAGTCCCCTCTTCGTACTTTCTTAACTGTCCTTTTTGTTCCCCTTTCTCGTAACGAACACGCTCATCTTCTTCATAATTATCAAGTTCTCTCTCAGGAATAAAATATCCTACATCCAATTCATTAAATTTCTCACCTTTGCGCTTTACTTCAAAAAGTATTTCTTCTGCAATAAAACCTCTATAACTGAGAAGTGCTTCATATACAGCCCCCATCTGGTTAATACCAAGTGCAGAGTACG
The DNA here is from genome assembly GCA_910586585.1 of uncultured Lachnospiraceae bacterium. Lineage (GTDB taxonomy): Bacteria > Bacillota > Clostridia > Lachnospirales > Lachnospiraceae > COE1. The sequence continues at coordinate 4,521 of CAJUKA010000185.1, read as the reverse complement.
AAATTCTTCCCTTTCTTTCATTTTTTCCTGCTGGTCTGGATATACTCATAAGATCCACAATCTGCAGCATTGCACTATTACGAAGTTTTGCTTTTGTAATAAGCTTTGTATATTCAGGATCAAAGATATGAGCCTTCAAGGCTTCAATCGTAAATACGTCATGAAGCGAATCCTGTTCCAGTGCCTTTTTATATGCGTCCAGATCACCTGGATATCCTTCATAGATCATTCTAAACAATTTAGAAATGGTATCATCAATATAGTATCCTTCTGATACCACTTCACTTTCTTCTTTTACCCTGTCGCATACATCTCTCAACCCTTCAAGAGAGTAGCCCTGGACATACGTCTGCGATTTCATTGGCGCATAGCCAAGTTCTGGTCTGGCTTCAATAAATAACATGAACAGGAAACGATACATGTATCTTAAACATTCCAAGGTTAGTTCAGAAGCATCTACCGGATTCTGTGATAAATCGATTCCCTGTCTCGTTTTCATGTCATAAATCACTTCATTCCCAAGAATCTCTATACATTCTCGCAATGCATACTTTAAGGCATCTGACACTCCTGCACTGTGCTTATGCGAATTTTCATCCAGACTGTCGAGTATACATGTACCACCTTTTGGACATAGACTCTCCCTATGTAACAACACTGTCATTGCCATAAATGTTGATTCTTCATGACGGCTATAAATATCCTCCATCATGAACTGAAGATATCTTTTTTCATTCCATTTGTTTCTATCAATCAATGCGATCTGATTGATTCCGATAAACATAATAAATCTGGGCGCTTCCTCTCCCGCAAAGAAAAGCTTCGCTAAAATATCATCATTGTTATATTCAACTGCCTTTCCTGCTTCCTCTTCACCATCACTTTTCTCAAAAATCTCTCCTTGAAGAATATCATCTCCGCGCTCTTTGGCTACGCATAGAAATGCCCAAAGCAGCGGCGCTCCATTCACTTTTGTTTCCTCATGAAATACTGGCACCGTAATACTGTCTGCCACTTGAACTGTAACACTGTTTCTGTCTTCATACCCCAATGCACAGAGGTATAATTCAGCCAATTCCTGTACTTGTGCCTTACTATTGTTTTCATTTTTGGAGATTTGATATCGCTCTCTGATACGATAGTACTGTCTGGAAATGTCACGCAATCGTTTCCAGGGAAGCTGTATTTCTTCTTCCTTTTCTCTAGTCTTCCATCCCTTTATTGTATCCTCTGCATTGTCTTCGAAAATAGACGTAAAATAATGGTTTGTATAATACTCATTTTGGTTTTTAATCCCAACAAGATCCATTTCCATATTAGTTTACCCCCGTTGTAACTGCGATAATTCTGATATATGGGTTCTCTTCTATCTCAGGAGCTATCTCAAGAGTATCCTTTTCCCATTCCATAAAATCATTAAAGATTTTTTCTATTTCGCGTTCTTTTTCTGATTTCTTTCTTTCATTTCCTGCAATTCCCAAATCAAAAATTGAGAGCTGCGCATCTTTATGCCTGTTCTCAAGAGCCACTAGTCTTTCCATTTCTTCATAGATATATGGTTCTGCGTTTGCTCTGTACTCTGCACATTTCTGCGCCATAATTTTCTTTGCCTGTTCTACTACGTCCTGAAGCAACGACTGACCATTTACAATCTGTTGCCCTGATACCTGTTGCTTATTTGGCTCTTTTGCATTCATATGCGTTTTCTGCATTACCTCACTCATTGATAATATCTGTATAAATTGACAATTTCTATAATAAACACCAAACCATTCCTCTACAACCGTTGTTGATTTTCTATTTGAAATCATTCCTGCAACAATGAAAATCAATTCATCTGCTTGAAGACTATTTGGTAATCCAAGTACAGGTACTTCATTTCTCTTATAAAAGATTCCTGCTTTATCCTCAATCCAATTGAAGATCGGATGTAGTTTCCACAAATACTGCGTCGCCGGCCAAGCCGCCTCTGCAAGTTCATTTTGCATACAACGCTGCATATCCTTCATACAGTACGCTCTATCAGGAGATAATCTTAAATAGTCATCTGAAGGCATTGCTTCAGGTGGTATTAATCTACTGATCTTTTTCTTAACACGATCCGTTAACTTTATCTCAATTCCCTTAGCAGCTGATAGATCCTGATATTTAATCTCTTCTGTATCCGTGAATACATCAATGGCATTTTTTACATAGTCCAAATCTGAGAATAATGTTTCTTCATCGCTGTACTCAATCTTTACCGAGTTGTCGTCTCCTAATCCCAGTAAAAGTTCAAGCGGATCAAATTCTTCTTTTCCTGCATCTAATTGATCAGCAAACTTTTCTCCAACGCCATTTTCAATTGCTCTTGCTGTTTCTTCTTCCTCTTCTTCCTGATTAAACTTTCCAAAAAGCATTGCAGGATCACCGATATTCTTGAATGCCTGCTCTTCTTTCTGAACAAGGATTTCCATGATTCGTGCATCGCCTTTAATCTTTGGATGATCACTATCAATAAGCATATATCTGATATCCGGCTGTGCCTGCTGACCATATCTGTCCACACGACCGTTTCTCTGCTGAAACACCATAAGTGACCATGGAATATCAAAATGAATCAATCTGTGTGAGAGATAATGTAAGTTGATACCTTCTGACGCAACATCTGATGCTACAATTACTCTAATTGGTGATTCTGCTCTACCAAACTCATCAACGATTCTCTGCAGTTCCTTGTCACTCATACCACCGTGCATCACTTCTACCTGCTTCTCTGAAAGATTCATGTCTTTCTTAATGTTTTCAGCAAGATATTTCATCGTCTCAATTCGCTCTGTAAAAATGACAAGTCTGTCATTATTCTTAGATGGTGTCCATCCGTATTCTTTACTTATGAGCAAGTTAAGTAATGTAGTATACCTTGAAAAATCAAACGGGCTGATTAATTGCAAAGCCTCTTTTAATTCACGAAGTTTTGCAATATCCGGCATCTCAAATTCTGTATATTTCTTTGTTAAACTTTTAATTCTTGCATCAATGCTCTTAATACATGCTGCAGGGCTTGAAAATAATGACTTCTCTAAACTTGTCTTAAACAGGATTCCCTTTCCTCTTGCTCCAGACTCATCCATCTCAAGTCTCATTTCCGCAAAAATATGATACACGTACTCTTCTCTTGCTGATGCTGGGCATCTCTCAATAGTAATCTTTCTCTCTTTGAAAGAACCTGCCACCTGATTTTGAATATCCTTTTTGAATCTTCGAATCAATAATCCCTGAATGTCTTCTTTTGTATAATTCTCTTCATCAGCAATTGCCGTCGGATCAAGCATATTCATAAGAGAAGCAACCGACTGTCCTTTTCCATCATGTGGCGTAGCTGTAAGCATAATCAAGGTATCTGATCTATTGGCAAGTAAAGATGCAAGCTTACTTCTCTGTGAACCTCTCTCACCACGTTTTGCAACATTATGCGCTTCATCGATTACAATAATGTCCCACCACGCATTTTCCAAATGAGTGCGGTAATCAAGATCGTTCTTTAATGTATCAATGGAAATAATCGTCTTATCATAATAAAAAAATGGATTGTAATTACTAGGAAGTTTTGCTCTTACACTCTGGATTCTCGCTGAATCTAAGCGTACTAATGGAATAGTGAATCTGTTCCACATTTCTTTTTGGAACTGAGTCATCATGCTCTTTACCGTCACCACTAAAATACGCTTTCCCTTGCCTCTTGCTATAAGCTCAGACATTAAAATACCTGCCTCAAGCGTCTTACCAAGACCAACCGTATCTGCGATCAATATTCTCTGCCTAGTCTTATTAAGAGCCATTTGGGCAGGCTCAAGCTGATAAGGCATTAAATCCATTGCCGCCTTATCTCCAATATGTATTTTATTATCTGTAGGAATTTTTCTTCTCCATTGACTCTCAATATATACTTTCGCTTTTCTAAAAAAAGCTGAGTCATCTGGAATAAGTGTTACCTTCGCAGGATCTACAATTTCTATATCTTTTTCAACATCCACCAGGAACATTGAATCATAATCTTTTACAAGCTGAGAAAGACCAATCACATGTAATGTCTGATTGCCCAAACTGTTTGTCTCAACTTTTTTAATCATCCACTCTTCTCCTCTGACAATGATCCTCATGCCAGGAGCGTATTTCACTGCTGTATTCTCCATTTCCATACCACCTTGTATTGAAATCTATTTATCTACGCTGTTAGATTCTGTACTTTTCCAAGACTGATTAAATCACCACAATCATAGTCATACTTATCACATATTTTTGTGTGCACGTTTAGTGAAACTTCCTCACCTCGCCCCATCTTTACAAGTGTTCTACTACGAATGCCGATTTCTTCAGTTAAATCTGTTTTTTCAAATTTACAAACATATTATTTATATTGTGATTTTACCACAGATAAGAAAATATGAAAATACAATCTTTAGCTTCTCAAATATTGTTATTTATACTTCAATAAGTCTTTTGGCCAAGTCTTTAAAAATCTGCTATAATAGAGTGGAA
>CAJUKA010000184.1 GCA_910586585.1 uncultured Lachnospiraceae bacterium | reverse complement strand
TTTTCCTGTAAAATGGGAGGTTTTTTTGCGAAAAATTTTTACTCGTCATAGCTGTCTGTTTCTGAATCCCGGTCTTTTGGAATGGACGCATCACTGGTATCCACAAGGCTTCCGTCCTCTGCATTCAGATCGATGCCATAGGCATAAATAGAACTGTCATCCTCTGTCTGATAACTCACATGATAAATGAAAAGTCCCGTCTTTGGCTCATCCAAAAATACATCTACTGTCATCCCTTCTGCCGACAGACCAAACTCCGTCTGCAAATATTCTTCTGCTGCCTGCAGCGCTTCTTTTTCGGTAATCCAGCCTTCTTTCTGCACTTTTGCTTTCAGACTTTCTTCTTTCTCCTCCCATTCCTTTCTTGCTTCCTGCGCGGCTGTTCCCTGTGAAACAGCATAATCCCTCGTATAATTAAAATCTATGATCTGCAGCAGCTCTTCATCCGTCAGAGTACGATCAGGAAGGAAAAGAAAACCAGTATCTGAATCGTATCTGAGCGAATCATTTGGTATCTGTCCAACACTGTCTGTAAAAGTGATCGTCTGCTGCGGAAATCTTCCGTTCTGATAGGCTTCCTGCAGCTGCTGCATGCGTTTTATCTCCTCTTTCGAATATTCTCTGGAAAAACTGTCTGCCTCTGCATTGTTCTGGCCCTGCACCATCTGATTAACTGCTTCCACCTCCTGCTTTGGCATATTCTCCAAACGATCTTTTACAAAATACCGGAGCCTCGCCTGACTAGGGATAACTGCTCCTGCAATCAATACAAAAGCTGCAGCTGCTGCAGCTGCCTGATGTAATCTTTTCTTTCCAAACGCTCTGCGATCCGTCTGTCTTTTTACATTCATGATTATTTCCTTTTGCATTTCTTCTTTCATATGTATCTGGTCCATAGTCTCTTTTAATTTCAGTCTATTCATCTGCAACATTCCTCCTTCCAAACTACCCGCAGCTGTTCCCTTCCCCGCTGCATCCTTTTTTTGACTGCCTGTACTGAGATACCAAGTATATCAGCAATTTCCTTCATCTGATACCCTTCCACATAATAAAGATAAATAACAGTCCTCTGCTTAACAGGCAGCTCGAAAAGCTCTGTCAATGTCTCCTGCTGTTCCTGTTCCATGACCAGACTTTCTGCAAGCATATCGATGGGAACCTGTGGGTGACGGAATCTAAATCTCAGCACATCTTTACAGTGATTTGCTGCTACTCTGATGAGCCATGCTTTTTCGTGTTCTGTATCCGTGAAAACTGGCGCCTTTTCCAGGTATCCGCAAAATGTTTCCTGAATCACATCCTGGGCATCCTGCTCATTGCACAGCATTACAATACAGATCTTATAGAGCATATCGCTGTATGTCCTTACCACTTCCTCCAAGTTCATATCTCTCACCTCCTCTTCACTTATAACACGCACAAAGACATCAAAAGGTGACTTCTCAATCAAATATTTTTTGCAGCAGCTGAATATTGACAATTCACACTTTGCAATAAAGCTATTTACATTCCAAACTGTTTCTTTTAAACACGACTTTACAACTATACAGATGATACCCTTACCGTTGGATTCGCTGTTTCAAGGCATTTATTATAGCATTTGATTTTATTCTTGTTTCTACTTTTTCCAGCAGAAATGGCATTAAATACCTAATGCCGGATTTGTTCGCTGAGGACAAACCTAAATTCCTGCACACTTACCATACAGTATTTTGAAAACGACTCATCCTGGTACAACGAAAATTAAGTTTCTGGTACATTGACGCAGAATGATTGTTTCAGATGCAAGGCGGAGGAAAGAGTCGTAGCGGTGGCTACGACGATTGACGACAACATAAGGACTTAATAGAGTCCTTTGCAACTGAACAATCAGGCAAGGGAGCTTTTCAGCTCGGAAACCGCACCGGTTGTCCGGCGGATGTTTGAAATGTGCGCGGCTGGAATAGGGGCAAGGAGCATTGCTACAACCTTAAACAACGAGGGTATCTTATCCCCCAAAGAATACACCCGCTTCCGCAAGCATAATCCGGAACGCGATGGAGAATTTGAACGCCGTCACTTCTGGACACGGACTTATGTACATTTCATGCTGCAAAATGAAATTTATGTGGGGAGCATGGTGCAGGGGCGGCAGTACACGCCATCCTACCGAAGTAAAAAAAGGGAACCTATCCCTAAAGAAGATTGGGTAGTTGTTCCTGATATGCACGAACCGATCATATCCCGCGAATTATTTGATGAGGCACAGAAAAGACTGACTGCGCGGAAAAAGACCATTAAAGCCAAAGACGAGCCGGCGCTGTTTGCAGGGCTGTTCTACTGCGAAGCCTGCGGAACATCCATGAAGTTGGGCGTCAGCCAGCAGAAATATTTTTACTATATGTGTGGACGCAGCCAGGCTATAGGGACAATAGCTTGTTCCAGTCATTATATTAACCGCGATACGCTTTATCAGGTGGTTCAGGAGGATATTAAGCGCAATGCCAGGCTGTTCAGCGAGGACACCGAGAAAGCCGCACAGAAGCTAATGGAACTGAAATGCGCCGATCAGCAGAAACAGACCGCGACAATGAAGCGCGACCTGGCATCAGCAAAGAAGCGGCTGGCTGACTTGGATATGAAGCTGAAACGCACCTACGAGGACAATATGAGCGGCAAGCTGCCCGACCACATCTTTACCATGTTTATCGCAGATTACGATACGGAACGGGCAACGCTGAAAGCGAACATTGCAGAGATGGAAAAGGCACTGGAAAAGGTTCGGGATACCAAGGCCGATATTGACCGCTTCGCTGCCCTTATCCGAAAATACACCAGCTTTGAAAAACTCGACCGCTTCATGCTTCACGAACTGATTGACCGGATTACGATTTACGAAACGCCAGGTATGGGGCGCTGCCGCAAGGGTAAGGAAAAGCGCATTACCATCTACTACAAATTTGTCGGGGCTATCCAATAATAGAAAAACGGCATCCCTTATGGATGCCGAAAAAAATCACTTGGCTTTACGTCTATTTGTCATATCATCATCCCTTGAGAGCCGCTCATAAAGAGCTGTTATTCTGTTGTCACCAGCCGTCCTGTTGTTCATTCCGAACTCCTTTCCGGCGGCTGGCTCATCTGTGGTGAATCCATCTTAACATAACTTTCTGCGCCTGTCACCATTTCATTCAAAATTAACCGGGGAATTTTTTCATCCAGCGTGTCGGCATATCCCGAACCCGTATATACCCTGACCTTAAAAAGTGTCCCGCCAATCCTGCGGTAAAAAAAGCCAGCCGCAGAAGGGCTGGACTCTGCCATATAATTATTCAATTTTACTGCCTCCATTATGCAATCCTTTCTTGCGCATCACGCACATTTCACTTATAATTTTTCGTAGAACTGTTAAATTTTTTAGCTTCCGTAGTTAGTAACCGGATTTCTATTTTATCCGTACCCCATAGCCGCCCTCCTTTCGTGTAACCGATTTTCGATTGAAAAGAATTACTAATTTCACTAATAGGAGAAAAACGGCTATAAAAACGGAAGTGTTTTTGAAAAAACAGCTACAAAATTTTATTTTTTTATAAAGGACTGACTGTAAATGCCAAAATACGCTGAACTCCCGGCATTCAGGGAGCAGAATTTCATAACGGAAGCGGACGGGGATATGCTCCACCGTGAAGCCCGCGCCCTTGCGATCCGGCGTATTGAGGAAAGCGCAAGGACAGAGGAAGATTTTAAAGAAATCATCAGGTGGTGGGACAGGCTGGACGCTAACAGGGAACGGAAAGAAAGAGACCACGAGACAGGACGCTCCTCTGTCCCTCTGGAATGGGGCGCAGATGAATTGTACCTTTCTAACAATCCTTCCTATGACATGATTTTAAGAAGGCTCATGCTTGCAGGCGATTTCCTTGACTTCATATTTGATCGTCCCGAAACAATACACGAACTTGTCACAGACACGGATTTATCAAAAATATTGAAGGAACTAAAGCCGCATCTCAAAAATATGCTCTATTATCTGTTCCTGCGTGACTATTCCACAGCAGAGTATGCAGAGACCATCGGACAGACTGACCGGAATATCAGGGGCATTCGGGAAACTGCCTTGAAAAAGATACGGAAACTTTACACTGACGTACTTACATACCGAAAAGAAAACAGACTGCCTATAACGATTGATGAAAAATATTTCCTGGAAAACGGAGTACGGAAGAAAAAGAGAAGATAAATGTATCCCGACAGAAAACCACAAACAGCTTGACCGATAACAAGTAACCATTTATAATATAGAAGATATTACATCGGATGATGTGGCAGGATTGATGGATTGGAGCAGATTATTTATGAAGAATTTATTTGAACATACCAGCGCGCCGTGGATTCGGTACAGCAATTATGAATATAAGACAGGCTGTGACAGTAACCTCTACATAACAGTTTCCAAAGATGCCAGACCTGAAATGTACCATCCCATGCAGAAAGCGGAACAGCTTGTCATTGATGCCATAAATGTCGGGCTTGCCGCCATGCACAAAGTACCGGAAGAAGAATTGAAGGAAGCTGTACTTGACTTTATCAAAAAATACGGTTTTCTCGGCTTTATGACCGCCCTGCCGACAACAGCAGATTTCATTACTTATGAATCGGTGTATCTTCCCAAAAACCACTTTATAAAGGAAGAATCCCTTCCTACAGAGAACTATCTCGCCTATTTTTACCCTTTTGACAAGCCTGATTTCAGAAAGAATGGCGTAGAATCGGGCTGGTTTGTGACTGACCGTGAGGGCATTGCAATCACGATGGCTATGGGGAGTGCGCCGCAGGCTGTGGCGATGGAATTGCAGAAGGAATATGCGGAAAGATACGACTGGCTTGTAAAGGAATTTACCGACTGGGCGTTTACCTTTATGACAAGTTTCCTTTATTACATGGATTATGATACGATTGACGAACAGACACGCAGCCTGTATCGCCAAGGCATTTCCGCTTTCGGCGGCATATCCCCGACTTACCGGATCGCGCTCGAAAAGAATTCGCCCGTTATCGTATGGGATTTCCATTCCCTGCTCATCATGATACAGATGTGCTTCTCATTTATGCTCACGGATAAGGACAGTGATATGCGCATGTGCAAGCACTGTAAAAAATCCTTTGTCGCAAGCAGGAAGGGAAATGAGTTTTGCAGCCAGAAGTGCAAGAACCAGTTTAATGTCTACAAATCAAGGGAAAAGAAGAAAGGAAACAAAAGAGATGATTGAAAACAGGAATGTAAATATCATAACCGATGCGGACGGTAAAAAGCTGGTCTTGATTAACGATATCCGTTTCAAGGCAAAAGTGCGGAATGACTGGACGGCTGTCGAAGAATACCTGAAAGAGTATATCGGGGATTTTTACGAAATTGAGGAAACTTCTGAAAAAATATATATTTCGGCAGATTTTCCCGATGAATACGCAAGTTCAGAAAGCCGTATCGCCTTAAAAGGCGCCGTCGCAAAGGCTAAGGCAAATGCTGCGCAGGCTATTCCTGAACTTATAAGAATAGCCGCCAATCCAAAACATGAAGCAAACCGGAAAGAAAAGCACAAAACAGATGCGGTATATGGATGGTATCGCTACAACATCAGATTTGCATTGCCCGTATATGATGACAAAACAGGGAAAATAGCAAGACATAATATTTATTCAGCAAGTATGCTTGTCCGTCATGCGAATGATGGCAGGAAGTATCTGTATGATATTCTGGCAATAAAAAAAGAAACGAGCAGCCCGCTTGAGTGAAAACACTGTACGGTAAAAACCCATTTCTTATTGTCAATAATAAGCTATTTTTCAATTCCTGTCAATCCCCCAATTTTGATTTTTTCAGAATACCGCCATTGGCATTTTTAATGCAATGGGGGAACTTTGTTCCCCCTTGACCACTCCATAGCATGAGGCACAGATGATGTCAAGACCGCCGCAGGCGAGGCGGAGCCGGTGTCTTGACATCATCTGTGCCTCATGCTACAAAACTTAAAACAAAGCCAGAACTAAAGGGAATATATCAGATCGTGCAACACCACTTCCTCCGCCCTGCTCCTGATGCCGTTCATCTTCTGAAGCCAACATAGCCAGTCATCAGATTTTAACTGCTCCGTCACACCCTCTTTCTTTGCCATCTGCCCCACAAGCCTATCCATCATCTCATTGCATTCTTCATCAATTTCCGCAAGATGCTTCCATAAGATTTCTGACAAAATCATATGCGAATAAATGCCCCCGTGATTCTCCTTCAAAAACCGCTGCCTCATTCTTCCATATTTTCCGATATGGTATTCTGTTGTATCCGAAAGTTTGAGGTCGGGAATCAGATAGTCCCCTTCCCAATGATATGTAATTTCCATATACAACCGCCTTTCTTTGTGCTAAACTG
>CAJUKA010000183.1:1062-6427 GCA_910586585.1 uncultured Lachnospiraceae bacterium | reverse complement strand
TTCCTGTATCCACCTTTATTCAATTGGCTACTGACATTTGCAGTAGTGGCTACATTTTCAATATCACGATTTCAATTCAAATATTGGCTGCAATCCCTCTTTCCTTTGTCTCCATTCGATACCATTCACCGCATTTTCTGTAGCCTTGTCGTAGAAATGCTCCGTAAGCAGGACACATCATTCCCATAAGTCTGTCCGCTGCAAAAAACACAGCTTCCAGACGAAAGCCTCCCCTCGCTCTGCGCTCCGTCCGGCTTTCCCACATCGCTTTCCCATTCAGGCACTTTTCCACCTGCCGCCGATGTGGTGGGAATGATATAGGCAGGTAGTACCGTTGGCTTGCCAGCTCGTCAAAAATAAAAACCGGAGTGCCTGCCGGACACTCCGATTTTTATTTCTTCCTCACTGTCTGCGCCACCGGTGCTACCTGCTCAGGGGGCTTTGCCCCCTAAGAACCCCCATTCCGGCTATCCTCCAAAACTGAAATCAAGGAACTCATTCTCCTCCGGTTCCTCTGTTTCAGCTTCCCCGCCATTTTGCAGAATACCACCGCCGGAACTTAATACCTGCATCTCCCCATTTTCTTTCAAATAATTTTCCGCTCGTGCATCATTTCCTGTTGCCAAGATATTCTGCTGCAAAAGGTAAATGCCGATAAGCTGTGACAGGTTGCCAAGCACTTTCTGTTCCACCTTTTCCACGATCCTATCTGCAAAGGCATCCTCTTTTTCCCTTGTTTCCAGATAAGGATCATCCGATATTGCCAGATGCCTGTCATAAAAATCATTGACTGCCTGAATGATAAAATCATTCTGCGAGGGAAATGCCCTGACAGCTTCTGAGTGAAGTATTTCCCATGCCCGTCTGTCAGCTTCCTTTTCCTCATAAAACCGCACATTGCGGTTACGGATATTTCCTGTCATTCCTGCACCTTCTTTCTAGCTGCACTTTTTGTTGTGGCGCAAAATCATGTAACAGTAATATTCATATCCCTTTGCAGTCGCACAGATATCGTGATTAAAATGCGTCCTCTCCCGGTTATATTCCCCGACAGCTTCCACGATTCTTGCGCCGCCGCCCATAAAGTGAAGCTGCATAAGGCTTTCATTATATTCATAATCCTTCAGCTTCTGAAAGATCTCCTGTACATAGGAAACTGCTGCTTCTTTCATGAGTGAGGCATAAGGCTCTGCAATATCCGTTTCCCCTGTCCTCAGATAATTTTCAATGACCTCGTTCATCAGGTTTGTTCCCGTTTCGTCCAACACCTTATTGCGGATACGCTGCATGCACTGGAAAACACCGAGTTTCTCTGTCCATGATTTACTCTCCATCGCCCTTCCATTGTTTAAATACATGATGTTCATTGTTCCGTTGCCAATGTCGGCAAGTAAATTCATCCCTTTAAAATCTTTCAAGTTTTCCGCCACCGCAGAATAGCATTGCGGCATGACCGTACATCCGGCAATCTCAACCTCGTACTGTCTGCCTTTATAACGAAATTGCACAATCTTATTCTGCATCAGATATTGACGGAAAGATTCTCTCTGCGCCTGCACCCACTTCAACGGAAGTCCTGCTGCAAGATGCACTCTGGCAGAGGTTAATTCCCTTGCGTTCAGTTCTTTTGCGATTGCCGCAAGCGTCAGGATATAATTATCATCATCCGACTGCTTTTCAGCGATAAAGCTCTTATGACCTTCCCCGATAATATAGAAATATCCATCATACTCCAAATAATCTTTACTGAAAGTTGGCGCTTTCTCACTCTTGATCAGCGCTGTTGGAAATACCCTGTGTGCTGTTTTGATATTCCCATATCCATGATCAATTCCTAAAATCAATGTTCCATTCATGTTATATTCTCTTATATTCGCCATAATTTTTCCCTCTCTTTTCGTTTTGATTTAGTGATAGCAGTAGACAACATCTTGAAGAACCACTTCCTCTGCCATTGCCTTAGCTTGTTCCCGAAGCTGCCACATTTCCATTGTAGAGTCCGGATTCTCCGGTTTATGCTTCTGTAAATACTGCTGCATAATCCTGTCCAACAGTTCGTTAGCTTCCTCATTTACTTCCGCTGCCTTTTGCTTCAACTGCCCTGTACAAACTAAATCATAATATCTCTCTGGCTGGTTTTCTTTCAGATACTTTTTCCATAAATCTCCGTATTTTCCTGAAAAAAAATTTTGCATTGTTTCTGTTTCCTCTTCGCCAATAAGGATATTAGGATATAAAATACCGTCTTTCTCTGTGTAAGTGCCGCCCATCTGTTCAAATATTGATAATTCTTCTTTCTTCCTACCCATAACTTTATCCTCCACTCTTCTATTTCTATCGTGATTTTTCCGCTCTTTTAGCTGAAAGGTTATGAATACCTGTTTGTTTTTCATGCCAATCCCTGACCAATTTTTCTATCAGTTCCACTTTCTGCTTTGGTGTGAAATCTGCGGGAAAATATTGCGATAATGAATCTGCCCTAATTTTAATCTGTTCTCTCTGATTTGCTTTTTCCTCTCCCAAAATATCATACATTTTATCCATATCAATCCCCTCTGACTGACTCAGGCGTTTCATCCGGTTTGCCTGTGAAAGAGACGGTGTACACTGCTCCAAATCCATTACCGCATGAAGTTCATACTGTTCCTCTTCTTTCAAATAAGAAAGTTCCACCGCTATAGTAAACGCTATTTTCCCTTCATCCACCATATCAAGAATCTTGGGAATAAGATTTGTCAGACGGATATACCTTGCAATCTGGTTCCGGCTCTCCCCAACCTGTTTTGCTAAAAGCTCATCCGAACGAAATATGGGCTTTCCGTTTTCTCCCACATCCTTTGACAGCTTCGTCCCAACTTGGGACAAAGTATCAGTGAATTTCTTTCCCTGCTGCTTCATGGCTTCCAGCTTCATTTTATAGGCATAAGCTTTCTCACTGGGCTTGATATGCTCCCGCTGTAAATTACTGTCTACCATTGCGATTATTGCTTCTGCATCATCCATCTGCACAATCATCACGGGAACCATGTCTATGCCTGCCCATTCGCTGGCTGCTTTTCTTCTGTGCCCTGCAACGATTTCATATCCTGTTCCAATTGGGTTTGGTCTTACAATCAAGGGAACAAGCACGCCCTTCTCCTCAATACTCTTCGATAATTCAAAGAGTTGCATATCATGCTCTACCTTGAACGGATGCCCCTGAAAATCATGCAGTTCGCTGATCTTTACATTTTCCGTCTGTACATTGTGGTCGAAAATCCCACATATACTCTTTTTGCCTGTCTGCTCCATCTGTTTGTCCTCCTACTTTTTAATTTGATTATCAAGGTGTCTGATGAATACTGGCAGTTCTAAAAACAAAAAAGACCGCCTGCTCCACACCATAAGGATATAGAAAACAAGCGGTCTAAATGCGAACCAAACATTCGCATGACTTACCTATTATTCAGTTGTTGATAAAATTTTTCTGTAATGATTGAGTTTGTGAACTATACATTTTTGTGTCCACTCATACGAGTTCCATAACTACGGACACTTTAATCTCGTGAGAAATCTCTTTTTTCTTTCCAATTTCAGGTGTTCGGTTAAACTTAAAAATCCTCGCAAAGTGCGTAAATTCAAGGATTTCTACAAATCCTTCCTTTGTAGACAACATGCGACTTCCACATGCCATGTCTATGCAATTTAGATGCATAACCCATGACTTCTTCGTCAAGTTTGGGTTCTAAAATGATGCAAAAGTCCCCTATCGGACCTGCAAAAAAAGTCAGCATGATGCATCACTTTGCACCTGCCATAGAAAAAGATTAGATTTGTTTGTAAGATTAAGCCTGACTGCTTATGAGTGATTTGTGTTCTGCTCTTTCTCTATGATCCACTTATCCCTTTGATAACTTCTAAGATATTGTACCATAGATTTTTCATTTCGGAAATTCCTTTCCACTAAAAATGGGCAGAAGAAAACCTCCAAATTTTTTGGAACTTGGAGGCTTGATTCCGGCCATTTTATTTTCTTATTCTTTTATCTTCCAGTAACTTTTTCTAGCTGAACCTTCACGTTCTATAATATCAGCATCCACCAATTCTTTTATATTTTTTTGAATTGCTCTTTTTGAAAGTGTTATTATTTCCGCCATTTCAGCTTGTGTTATTTTAGGATTCTCTTGAATTAACTCTACTATTTTTTGCTGAGTTGAATTCAAGTCTTTTGGCGAACCTTTTGACGAACTTTTTAGCGAACTTTCATCATATCTGTTTCATTTTAGTTGCCAATTTTTATGTTTTACTCAATTACTTCCCATTCACCGGCTTTAGTAGCACCTTTTCTTGTAATCTCTCCAGATTTCTTCATCAATTTGATACGGTAGCGTACTGCTTCAGCTTTCACATTCAGAATCTCCGCTATTTCATTTGCACTAATTGCCGGATTTTCTTTCATTATTTTCTTGATTTCTTTGGTAATTTCTTTGGTAATTTCTTTGGTAATTTCTTTGGTGACATCCGAACTTTTCTGTTCTTCCTCACGAATGGCAGCAAATTCCTCATTAATCATAACCACCGCCATTGTATAATCATCGGTATCGTTATCCGGCAAAAATTGCAGTTCCGGCGAATGATTCTCCTTTAATGCATCCTTTGCACGTCGAATTCCTGAACCATATGACTCTATCAAATCAAGTGCAAAAAACATTTCTTTCAGTTCCGGATTCAAATACTGACGATTATCAAATCTGGTTTCTTTATTCATTGCCTCAATTGTAACAGGAGGCACAGGACGGTTATGGTTCACAAACGTTATTCTGTCATTATAAATATAAATACCGATATAATTAGGTGATTCATACTGTTTATGCAAAATACAATTTGTTGCCAGTTCCTCGAAAACCGTCAATGGCCAGTTATAAACAATTCGATGCTCTATTGTCTCACTATCTCTGACAGTATAGGAAGCCATAATGTTATCCTTAAAATATCGGCTAACCTGCTTTGCCTGTATCCAAATCGGACCGTCAAATACCTTAGCTTCCATTTTATCAGTTCCAACAGCTTCCCTAATTATTTCCACATGTGCATAAGGGATGAATTTATCCGGTTTTTCTGCAAACATTAATACAGCAAAATTTTTCGCACGATATCCACCATATTCGCTCTCACTAATTAAACCCATACTTTTTGCCATATCCAGTTTTGACTGATTTCTGATATCTTCTCTGGCGTTTGTAGCAATCAGGTACTCCTTCATATATTCGTAGCTCAAATCATCCAGCGTTGCTGTTTCATTCAAATTGGAACTGAATACATCATGTGCAAATTTACGCAGCAATTCATATTCCTCTTTAAAGTTTGGTAAACGACTATCTCTTTT
>CAJUKA010000183.1:316-1012 GCA_910586585.1 uncultured Lachnospiraceae bacterium | reverse complement strand
GATGTATCTGCCTGCTTTTAATGAAATATCCTTATCACTTTCTGCCTTATCACTTGTCTGATAAGGTCCGGAAGTTCCCGGTTCTACTGCTACAATAATATAGTTCCTATCATCAATAATATCTGTAATCAGATGATAGCTCACCTTGGGATGAATATTCGCCAATAATTGTTTCAACGAGTTTTCTGTACTCTCTATCAGTGATTCCTCTATACCACAAATAGGTCTTTTCGGAACAGCCTTTTCTCCCGTCTTCAGATCATCTACTTCCTCTATTCCAATAAACAGCAAACCAATCTCTCTGTTCATATAATTATTGGCAAATGCACATACTGTCTTTAATATCTTATTTTTGAAAGTCGCAGATTTTTTATATTCAATATAATCATTTTCTATGCTACCTTTTTCCAGAATGTCGTGAGCCATTCTTTGAATATCCTCAATTCGCATATCTCTCTACCTGCCTTCCGTAATTTTGCTTTCAGGATTGACATCATTATTGACATCACTGATGTCAATGCTTCCGCTGCCCGCCTCGTAATATTTCTTCGCAACATTTTAATAACTCATACTGCTTAATTATATCATCTGTTGTCTCTGCATCATCCCATTCCAACCCGTATAATGCATAAATCAAAAACGCATCTCTTTTTGCTTTATCCCTGCTTTTCTGACTGTTAACGTAAACCATTGCCC
>CAJUKA010000183.1:0-218 GCA_910586585.1 uncultured Lachnospiraceae bacterium | reverse complement strand
GGAATGCTCCCTTCTTTATCCTTATATATTTTGACAACTTTATGTAAGAAGACATAAATGAAAAAAGGAGCCCCCGCAGGTTCTCCTCCGGTCACAGGCCTCACAGGTTTCTGCAACGCGATCACTACTTAAATCTTATTCATCTGTTCGATTAATGTCAAGTATTTCCCACAAAAAAGCTTCATTCATCTACGCATTTTACACTCAAATCTTTAGTG
>CAJUKA010000182.1 GCA_910586585.1 uncultured Lachnospiraceae bacterium | reverse complement strand
TCTGCTTGTGTCAAGTAAGGAATAAAAAAAATTTCATTTTTTTAGCGAGCCACAGGCAGATTTGCCTATGGCTCCTATTTTACCATTACTTTCCGCAAATTGGAACAGATTTTCATACAGTGCTGTCAGCATTGAAAGGATTTCCGACTTTCCACACAATCTCTATGGCATCCGATCCGTAGACAATAACTTTATCAATCAGCGTCTTTAACCTGTCTTTGTCAAAGGACTCCAGTACGGAAAACTCTGTCAGTTTTTCGTCCGATATTTCCTCCGGCTCTGATACTGCCTGTAAGCTGTCCAGTTCTTCCAGTGCCGCACTCTTGATCTGTTCCAGTTCTTCCATTCTTATCTTACCTTTTTCAATCCGTGCAACATAATCGTCTCTGGTAATCGTTCCTGCCTTGTATTGCTCATATAAGTGCAGCTTTGTGTCTTTCCAACGAGCCGTTTCCTTCATACTGTCAGCAACCGTTGTTTCAAGTATTGATTTCCTGTCATGCTTGTGTGCCTGTTTGCGAACAGCTCTTGCTTCAATGAGCATATTTGCCATTCCTCTTACCTGACACAACACCGCATTTTCTAGTTCTTCCTTTACAATGTTAATCTTTTGGCAGTCATTCTCTATCTGCTGTACACGACTTCTACAATGATATTTATCGTTTTTTCTGTTTCTGAGTTGAAGGCTTTTGCCACAGTAACCACAGATAAAAAAGAGATTTTGCCTGCCTGTTGTTCTTCCGCTCATATCAAGTCCGACAATGTTATCATTTGCTTTCTGAAAAAGTTCTTTTGATACAAGGGCTTCATGCTGGTTTTCTACGATGATCCATTTCTCCCTCGGCTGCTCTACCCGTTTCTTATTGGTGTCCATACCGCACCTTGCCCGGTTCCAGAACATTGTTCCCAAATATGTCTCGTCAGTAATTATGTTCCTGATTGAACTGTTACTCCACATTTTTATCTTAACATGTGGCTGTTTATCCGGGAAATTATCGCCTTTTAACTGGTGGTACAGATACCTTGTCGGTATTCCTTCCTCATTGAGCTGCCTTGCAATCTCCGTATGGCTTACTCCGTCAGCAGCCTGCCGGAAAATTCTGCGCACTACCCACGCCACATTTTCATCAATCAGCAGTTCATGCTTATCTTCCGGGTTCTTCATGTACCCATATGGGGCAAACTGACCGACAAACTCACCGTTCCTAACCCTTGTGTCCCTTGCACTCCGTACTTTTTTAGACAGATCAGCACTGTACATCCCATAAACAAGGTTTTTGAGTGCAACGCTCATTCCCCCTGTTGTCCCGAACTTATCACTGCTGTCGTAATTGTCATTGACAGACACGAACCTTACCTGCAGGATTGGAAAGATATATTCAAGATACCTTCCGACTTCAAGATAATCCCGCCCAAACCGTGAAAAGTCTTTGACAACAATCATGCCGATATCGCCGTTTTTTGCCGCTTCAATCAATGCCTGAACGCCCGGTCTGTTGAAATCGGTGCCGGAATACCCGTCATCACTAAACTCTGTGATGCTGTATTCCTGTCCCTGCATAAGTTCCTCTACATGCTTTGTAAGGAGTACCCGTTGCGCTGAAATGCTGTTGCTTTCTTCAAGTTTTCCCTTGTCGCTGTCCTCATTTGAGAGGCGGAGGTATATCGCCACTGCTGTTTTATCCATTGGAACCGCCCTCTCTTTCTGCACTCAGGCTTTTCAGGCTTTCCAGTACATCATCATAAATCAGGTGTACGACAATGTTTGCATCTTCATGTACCTCTACCCTGTCCACAAATGCATCTACCATTTCCTTTGTGAGCTTGCGTTTCGTGAGGTATTTCTGCACCACCGCTTTCCAGTCCTCGTTAATATGGTACTCTCTGGAATATTCTGCCTGTGCCTTTAGCATTTCATCAAGCCTTGCAGACAGTTCCTTAATTTTGGCAGCGTATTTCTCACTGATCTGCACATACTGTTCTTCATCAATCAGCTTATCCCGGTAATCCTCAAAAATGCCTGCCTTGACTTCTGTTGTCTTTTGCAGCTCCTTTCTTATCTTGTCTGCCTCTTTTCCATATAAATCATACTTTTTAAGGTTTTCCGTCTTTGCATTCAGCCGCTTTACTGTTTCCTCTTTATCAATGCAGACATGCATATGCTCTTGAATCTCACTAAACACTGCCGCATTGACCGCCTCTGCTGATACCAGATGATTGGTGCAGCCTTTCTTTACCGTGTTCAGATAGGTCTTGCACCTGTAAGACTTGTTGACATGCCTTGTCCCTTCTGTGCGGAATGCCATGATTTTTCCACAGTCCGCACAGACAATCTTCTTACCGATAAGATTAAACCGGGCATGGTCAAATCCGTTTTTCCCGTGTGTCGAGTGAAAATGCTTTACATTTTCCTCAAGCATCTCCTGTATCGTGTCAAAATCCTCCCTGCTTACCAGTGGCGCATGAGTGTCCTCAACAATAATCCAGTTTTCTTTGGGTACTCTGACCGTTTTCCCATTTACCCTGCTCATTTTATTGTGGACGCTTTCACCAACATAGGCATGATTTGTAAGGATAGCCCTTACTGTCACACTGTTCCATTCTGTATTCATTCCTTCTGGAATGTCATGTCCAAACTGAATGAGCTTGTATGATTTAGGATTAAGGATTTTTTTACTGTTTAGCTGCCTTGTAATCTCCTTTAAGGAATTTCCCTCTAAAAACAGCCTGTATATTTCAAGCACGTTTTCCTTAACTTTGTCATCCGGATAGAGATGTCTGTCTATATTGACATATCCATAAGGAACTTTCCCTGAAGAATACTCCCCATTTTTCCAGTATGCCCTGTGAGCGGATTTCATCTTTTTGGATAAATCTTTCACATACATTTCATTTACCATGTTTTTCAGCGGCATCAGCAGCTCTTCGCCGGACTTGTTGGAGTCGTAACCGTCAGTGACCGCTATGAACCTCACATCAAAGAACGGGAATACCCTTTCAATGTAGTTGCCTGTCTCAACATAATTCCTGCCGAGCCTTGATAAATCTTTTACGACAATGCAGTTGAGCAAGCCGCTCCGCATATCCTTTATCATTTCCTCAAAACCCGGTCTTTCAAAATTCGTGCCGGAATAGGAAATGTCAGCATACTCTTTAAAAACAACCATATCGTCATTCTCTGCCACAAACTTCCGCAATAGTTCCATCTGTGTCTCAATCGTTGCCCGTTCTCTGTTGGCTTCTGTTTCCTCAGAAAGCCTTGCATATAAGCCGACTTTGTAGCAGGCTGATTTTACCGGGGCAGAAACTGTCATGGTCTGCTGTCCTAAATCATTGACATTTACAAAATCAATCTTCTTTGACTTCCTAGCCATGCTACACCGCCTCCTTCCTCTCAAACCGAACCCTGCCATGTTCATCACAGACAACCTCACAGCCTGCGTGCTGCAGATTATCAAGTATTTCCTTATAACAGTCGCCAAAACTGAAAACTACTTCAATGCTGTTCTTGTCTATAACCCGTACCCTGTCAATCAGCTCCACAGCCACATTCCTTGTCAGCCTGTCGATGTTCTGATGCTCTGCAAAATAATCAAGCCATTTGTATTTATCCGTATTTGAAGCAAGTATATCCTTGATTTCCTGCTTCATCTTCCTTACCGCATCTTCCGCACTGTCACGTTTCTGTGTGTATGCCTCATGCAGCTCCATGTAATCCTCTTTTGACACGATACCGTCTTTCATATCCTCATAGAGCATATTGCGGAGTTCCTTGCAGCGCTCAATCTCTGTTTCTTTCTGTCCGATACGCTTTTCCAGTTCCTTAATATCCAGTTCCTGAAAAGGGATTGTAGATACCTTTTCCATGACCTGTTTCAAGTCAAGAATGTTGCTGATCTGGACCTGTAGGAACTGCAAAACCGCTTCTTCCAGTTTATCCACCGGGATACGGTGGTTGCTGCACTCCTTAGTCTCCTTGTTGCGGGAACACACATAATACTGATACTTCTTCCCTCCGGCATAGGCATTCTTCCTTACCATAGCCGCACCACAGTCGGCACAGACAATCAGCCCTGCCAGCGGATATACTTCTGACTGCTTCGGGGAAATCCTTGTATCCATGCCAAGAAGCCGCTGCACAATGGAAAAATCCCTGTCTGAAATAATGGCTTCATGGTTCTTTTCTATCCTTATCCAGTCCTTCTCCGGCTTCAACACTGTCTTTTTTACCTTATGGTTCGGTGTTGTCTGCCTGCCCTGAACCAGAGTACCGATATAAAGCTCATTTTCCAAAATTCTTCTGACTGTTACAGAACTCCATACTGCCTTGTCATTGGTCTTAAAGCTGGTCTGGTAATTGCTGCCCATTGCGCTTTTATATTCCATAGGGGAAAGCACACCCATGTCATTCAGCCTGTTTGCAATGGCATCCTGACTGAGTCCGTGCAGCTTCATTCTGAAAATGTCCCTGACAATCCCCGCCGCAATCGGATCAATCACCAAGCTGTTTCTGTCATTTTCATCTTTCTGATACCCATAAGGGGCAAAGGAACCGATAAATTCCCCGTTTTTCCTTTTTACCTCCAAATGGCTCCGTATTTTCACGGAAATATCCCGGCAGTACGCATCGTTGATTAGGTTTTTAAAAGGGATAATGATTTCATCCGCCTGATCTTTCCCGTCCAGACTGTCATAGTTGTCATTGATAGCGATAAAGCGAACCCCCAGTGCGGGGAACAGCCGCTCAATGTACCTGCCGGAATCAATGTACTCACGCCCGAAACGTGAAAGGTCTTTTACGATGACACAATCCACAATACCCTTTTTAATGTCCTCAAGCATCAGCTTAAAAGCAGGACGCTCAAAATTAGAGCCTGTATAACCGTCGTCAACCCGTTCCGACACTACCTCAATATCTTCTTTGTCCTTCAGGAAATCACGGATAAGATTTTTCTGATTTGAAATGCTGTTGCTCTCTGCTTTCGCAGCATTGGAAACATCACCATCTTCCTTAGATAATCTAACGTAGATGGCTGCATGGTAGATTTTCTTAATCTTGTTACTCATGTTTACCACTCCTTTTGATTTTCTAAGTCAGAAAACCCGAAAGGGAGTGCCTGTTTAGTCCCAAGTTAGAAATAATGAAATTTAGTCCTAACGCTATTCTAGCACACCCTGCGGATTATTTCCACCAGATTCTGAAAAATTTTTAAACGGATAAGAGCATATTTTCAAATGCTTCATTAAAAGATATACCGCCTGTAAACCGTACCTTGACTTTCATGCTGCCGACACGCACCAGATAGGGATTGCCGACTTTTTTAAGGTACTGCTTCTTTCTTTCCTCCAACGGCAGCTCCCGGTTAATCTGAATCCCGCTTATATCCGTCAGCTCCTCTAGCTTCACATCCGCAAAATCGGTATCAAGCATTTTTCTGTATTCTTCTGCCGTCATTCTGTTACCTCCCAATAAAAAACGCTGCCGGATATTTTGACAGCTATGTATGCCGGATTGCAGATCCGGCTTAGAAAGGTTTTCCTGCTCTCCTACCATTTGCTCGCTTCAAGCCTCTTTTGAAAATTCCTGTATATCTCTTTGTCTGCCCATTTTGCATAATCCTTGATGTCAATCAGTCCGTCCAAGTCATAGATTCTGGAACGCATGAAGTGTTCCACCTTTTCAGGAGTGTACTCCCCCTGTTCTGTCAGCTTCGCAGTCAGCCTTTCTCTGATCTCTTCCTGTATGGCTTGCGGCATTGCCGATATATAATAGGGCGGCTGATATGGCACACCACTATGCGTTACCGCATCTTCATATTGATAGCTTTTTTCAAAGTTGAGCAGAAATTTCCGTATCTGAACACTGGCTTTTCCCTTGTTTTCCTCACTGACCAATTCCGTCAGTCCGTCAAAGAACTGAATCAGTTCCAATTTTGTAAAGCCCATCCTTACATACTCCTTTATCCTTAATATACATAGAAAATGCTGCCTGTACGAGACACGTAGCTATGTAAAAAGCCGGACACCCGCCCGGCTCCAAAAGATATGATGTTATGTCCTTTCCTTAATTGTATCTGTCAAACACACCGACCTGCACCTGTACGCCCTCTGTAATCCTGTCGAGCGTTTCTTCATCAACCTTTCCCATGTGTTCTATGATACGGTCAAAGTTCAGTGCTGTTACCTGTTCGCATAATGCGACACTGTGCTGATCCAGCCCCTCCGTCTTATATGACGATATGAATACATGGGTTGGCAGGCTTCGTTTCTTGTATATCTTAGTTGACAGCGGAACTACTGTAATGACTGTGCTGTGCTTGTTTGCCCTGTTGTTACTGACTACCACCACCGGGCGCATACCGCCCTGCATACTTCCCTGATACTGTACGCCCAAATCCGCATACAGTATGTCGCCTCTCCTTATCTTCATCAGCAGCCTTTTCCCCCGCCCCATATCGGTCTTTCCTTATCAGCAGGACACGTTGTTGTATCGTATATATGGTACTGCATGGTGGAAAGCTCGAAGAA
>CAJUKA010000181.1 GCA_910586585.1 uncultured Lachnospiraceae bacterium | reverse complement strand
GGCAGTCCAGACCACCAGCAGGGCTGGTGGTTGAGCCGGATGAGCCGTGATTTGTATCTTTTGGGCAGGCTATTCGATTGTAGAAAATGGTGAGGTTGTATGGGATATCGAAGAAACAAGGGATTATTTTGAATGGAATAAGGCAGTGTATGAGGGCGGAACTGATGAATATATGTTTGGTGATTTATTGGGAGCGGAAGCTGTGCGTGATGGTGCATGTCTTTTTGAAGGGTCAGGGTTTTTGGACACTGATTTGAATGCGATGCGGGCGCTCTATACAATAGGGAATCCTGTTGCACTTCCAATTTATAATAAAGAAGGCGGAATTACTGCGCTTATCAACAGGGCCATTGTGCTGATGCTTATGCCCTATCAGGTGACACTGGTATCAAATTTTATTATCACAGAAGCGCTGCACTTAAACAATACATATTGGGCAATTCTACTGCCTGGTATTTTTTCTCCGTTTGGTGTTTTTTTGATGCGGCAGGGATTTGATGCCATGCCGGAAAGCATAAGGGAAGCTGCAATGCTAGAGGGTAGTTCTCAGGTGCGGCTCTTGGTACAAATCGCCGCGCCTGTCTGCAAAGGACCATTAACCGCCTTGATTTTGCTGTGTTTTGTAGATGCATGGAATATGGTGGAACAGCCGCTTGTATTTTTAAAAGAAACCTTTCGCTATCCGATTTCTGTGTTTCTTGCCCAGATGAACGAATCCAGAATGGATATTTTATGTGCCTGCGGGATTTTGGTGCTGCTGCCAGTATTGCTTTTGTTTTTGTTTAGCGAAGAAGATTTGACTATCAGTGTTGCAAATTTAAAGATTTGAGGTGAAACATGAGCAGAAGAAAAAAGAAAACATTGTGTTTTTCTATCGGCATTTTTATTGTATTGTGTACGCTTACGTTTGTCTCTTACCAGACAAATATTCGCCTAATGCCCAAGGTTGAGACATTTTCCTATACACCGCCCATCTTTGAGGCTGATGAAAAAACAAAATGGTATTTGCCGGAAGAGGCATTTTTTGTAAATTCCAAAGGACATACTGTGATTTATCGAATCAAGGACCGCGCTGGGCGTTTTGGTAGAGACTACTTTGTGCAGGAGGTACAACTCGATATTTATTTTGAGAATGGACAAAAGGAAATCCGAAAGAAAGACGGACATATCCGCGTAATTGCACCTGACTTAGAAGCGTGGGATAATCTGGTGTATAAAACCAACGGCTTTTTTGCAGAAGGAGACACCGTAGTATGGCTAAACCCAGAATCAGACCAATCTGAAAAAGCAATAAATTGGCAAAACAAAGTACTATTGGAGGAATAGAATAACAATGAGAACGATGATATGCTTACAAAAATATAGAGATTTCTAAAACCTAAAAATTATATCTCTCTATTCAAATCAAATATACGACTCTGTATTTCATAGATTGAATTGATTGGAATGATTGTTCCATTTTCCATAACGATTTGATGTTTTTGTTCATCTAATTTCTTTATTGTTCCTGACAAGGTACAAAAAGAACCACCCTCTTTTCTGGTATCAGGAACAAAATATGTGATTGTAACTTCTGATTTTGGAGTAGTCTGTTTCCGAAGGATTTGCAGGCGATCGTTTAGTTCTTTTTTCCGATCTTCACTCAGTTCTGGCATTTCTGTTGTCAATCGGGAAGCCTCTTTGACGTCCGCATCATAACCAGACAACGCGGCAAAGGGCAGAAACTGCGCTGCCCTGTCCAATACCGGCATTTTGGGATGCTTCGTAGATTGATGATGCGGCAGGTTGATAATATCATCATTTTTGCTCATTATGCCCTATGTCCTCCAATCTGATTATTTCTCTGTATTCCTGTAGCGCCTTCCTCTAGGTTCATTCCCTTTATAACAGCATTTTTTCCATATTTCTTTTTTATAGATAGGATCGCTTCCTGAAGTGCACGTTCTTTTTCGCGTTTTTCTTCTTCTGCCTGCCTCTGTTTTTCCAATGTTTCATAATCTGTGAATAGATTCATCTGGACAAAAGAACCACGCTCCCTATTATAAAAATTATTTTCATCAACCACATGATTTGCCGTCACGTTGATTCGTCGCACCAAAAGCGTTTTATCTACAATGTCGTCATAGAGCTTTATAACAGCGTCCATAATCTGATTTGTCGAGGAGGTTTTTCCAGCCAAATTGACAGTACCATGGGCATGTTTTGGTACCTTGCGCCCATAATGGTCTACTATGATATCTCCTTTATAATTTCTGCTGATTTCAGGATGAAACAAATTCTCCATATCATATCCAATGGTAAGCACCATCTGATCTGTAACCAATCGTTTTTCTACCAGATCCAGCACAAGCTGATCCGTCATCTCCTTGACAATCAGTTTTGCCTTGACAGCATCATACGGACAATGAAGTACCTGTCCTGAACTTAAGCTGTTCATTTCTGGTTTATATTGTCTGATATGCTGAATTGTCGTTGGTTCCCATCCCCATGCATGGTCTATCAAAAGTTCTGCATTGATGCCAAACAGCCTATAAAGCAGCTCTTCATTCAAGTAATCCCTACTCCCTCCAACAGAACATCTTGCTACGTCCCCCATTGTATACATTCCATGTTCCGCCAGCTTTTTAGCATAACCCTGTCCAATCCGCCAAAAATCAGTAATAGGCTGATGATCCCACAAAAATCTGCGGTATTTCTGCTCGTCCAGCTCTGCGATACAAACCCCGTTTTCATCTGGATTGACATGTTTTGCCACAATATCCATGGCAACTTTGCACAAATAGAGATTTGTGCCAATCCCAGCGACAGCAGTGATACCTGTAATTTCACGCACATCTTGTATCATCTTTGCGGCAAGCTCTTTTGCAGAAAGAGAATAAGTTTTCAGATATGGGGTAACATCCATAAACACTTCATCAATGGAATAGACATGGATATCCTCTGGTGCAATGTATTTGAGATAAATTTCATAAATTTTGGTACTATATTTCATATAGTAGGCCATGCGGGGCGGAGCAACAATATAGGATACCGCAAATTCCGGATGTTCTCTCAGTTCGTCCGCAAAATATGATTCCCCTTGAAACTTGTGTTCTGGTGCTATGCTTTTTCGCTGACAGTTTATCTCTCTCACTCTCTGTACGACTTCATACAGTCTCGCTCTGCCTGATATGCCATATTTCTTTAAAGACGGCGATACTGCAAGACATATGGTCTTATCAGTCCTTACTGCATCTGCCACCACCAAATTCGTATTCATCGGGTCGAGTTTCCGTTCTACGCATTCAACAGACGCATAGAAGGATTTCAAGTCAATTGCCAAATAGATATGGTTTGCATTCAACTGTTTTATCTCCCTCTGTTAAACCATTCATTATCATGTTTTATTGTGTCCTGTTTTGATAAATTTAATCATATTCTGACAGACAGTATACGGTATCAATAGCTGCGTTTAATAAGAATTGGAAAAATTTTTAAATGTATTTATATAATAAGTTCATGATTTCTATAATCATATGTGATATACTGTTGCAAAAGTACAAATAAGACATCTAAATTTACTACCGCGTCTGCATAAATTTACAGATCATTTTCATACATATTTTTATGATACAATCAATGGATAGGAAAGAGAGCGAACTATGTGTAACTGATATTGATAAAAATAGAGGACACAATCATTCAGGGCGCACAAAAATCCTTTCAGAAACAAGAGAAACACAATTGATGATAAGATAAATTCAAAAGAAAAACTGGAGATATACAATGAATGAATTAAAAATAAATCAGATAGAAGTAAAGAGCATTTTATCCAAATCCAATCTTCCAGCCTGTGAATATTCGGTAAATCCTTATGTTGGATGCCCTCATGCCTGCAAATACTGCTATGCTTCTTTTATGAAACGCTTTACAGGACATTCTGAAGTATGGGGAACTTTTATTGATGTGAAGCATTGGAAGGAACTCAAACATCCTGAAAAATACAAAGATATAGAGCTGTTTATCAGCTCTGTCACAGACCCCTACAATCCGCAGGAAGAAACTTATGAACGAACAAGAACAATACTAACACAATTAAAAGGCAGCGGGGCAAAAATCAGTATTGCAACAAAATCAGATCTGATACTGCGTGATTTGGAATTGATAAAGAGCTTCCCCGATGCTCGTATTTCATGGTCAATCAATACATTAGATGAAAATTTTAGAAAAGATATGGACAAGGCAGTTTCTATTGAACGCCGGCTTGACGCAATGAAAATCTTTTATCAGGCCGGTGTACGCACTACCTGTTTTATTTCTCCTATTTTTCCGCAAATTACTGATGTAAAAGCAATCATTGAACGGGTAAAATCACAGTGTAATTTAATTTGGCTCGAAAACCTTAACCTGCGGAGTGGTTACAAGACAGTTATCATGGAGTACATTCAGAAAAATTATCCCCAGCTTGTACCACTATATCATGAAATATATGACTGCAAAGACTACAGCTATTGGAAATCGCTTGACAACGAACTGCAAGCCTATGCCGCCGAAATCGGACTTGATTATGTGATAAATGACGACAGTATGACAAGGCCATTTGATGCCTTGCCATTACTCGTCAATTTCTTTTACCATGAAAAAATAAAGAAGAACCCTAAACAAATTTAGACAGCCTTTTTATCTGTAATCATCCAACAGCTCATTATACCATTTATAAGTAGGTTTTATGCCCGTTTCCTGTTCAAACTCCTCTTCCAGGCCTCCGCAAAAATACCATTCCAGCAAAACTTTCAGGCTTGGAAGAGCTGGATGTCCATAAAGCCTACCATCGTCTCCAAGATATTGTTCAGTCCAGTCAAAATCCTCATGGTCAAACCATACCAACGACCATGTAGATTCGTCCTCTTCATCTATTTTGTCTTCTGGCCGTGAAAGGTCAATGCACAACTCTCCCCAGCCTGCGCCCCAGTTTCCAATCGGAATCAGATTGCGGAAACAATTTTCAGGCAATTCATCAAAATCCCGGATTATCTGCAAAACTTCCATCCACTCAGACACTTGTTCCATTGTTTCCGGCGTGTAGATTGTCAGCCAAAGCGGGCTGACATCACCCATTTCATCAATCACTGCACAAATATTATTGTTGTCCGTTGTTGGGAGAAGGTAAGCGGTTATTACCCACACCGGGAATTTGACTGTATTTTTGTTAGTTTGACGCATGGAATTTAAAGGATTTTCGTTTTTGTGGTAGTTTATCGACATTCTTCTTTTACAACACAAATGAAGTAAAATTGTTGTAATTTCTACCGGGAAAAATGCAGCAGAGGGCAAAAGAAAAAGCCCCACACGGCAGCAGGGCTTTCACTCTTTTAAAGCACTTTCATATTCTTTTCCATACTCTCCATACATTCCTTTGCTTTGTCTGTTGTAACGTGGCTATACACTCCCATAGTAACCGAAATATCACTATGCCCCATAATTTCCTGAATCACTCTCACGTTGGTTTCATTCTCACAGAACCGAGTACAGAATGTATGCCGCATGATATGTGGTGTATCTGCCTCATATTCGGCTTGTACTGCCTTACCCGATAGGGAAAATACCATCTATGCCGTTACAATCCAAAATAGGGGGCTTGCGGTGTGTCGCTGTGGGTATTCTGAAAAGCGGAAAAGCCGCCCTTGTCAGTTCTCCGATTTCAAATCGGGATATTACCGTCGGGGACTATGCCCGTCCGGGTTCAAATCTGCTCCCGGAAAATTCCGGGTACGTTGCCACTGGCGGCAATGCTCTGCAAGGTTACATTTCAAATCGAACCTTAAAAGAACGAAATTCGTTGTTTAGCAGCTCCGCCTTGTTTATGTAACGCCTGATAAAATGCAAGACGGCAGCAGGACAGCGCACTTTTACGCTTTCCCCATTTGTGGGGATTCCCTTATTTCCTGCTGCCAGTCTGTTTTCTATACCTATGTTCTGTAAAATACGCATAATTTATACGCAAAAAACTATTGACATGCGCATAAAAAAGGCGTATAATACATAATATAAGGAGGACACAATATGACAGTTCGGGAAATACTAAAGGTGCTTCGTAAAGATGGATGGTACACCATCAATCAGGAAGGCTCCCACATAAGCCTAAAGTACCCAACAAAGCCCGGAAAAGTCACAGTACCAAATCACAACGGGGACTTGAAACCGGGAACACTAAACAGCATTTACAAGCAGGCGGGGCTTAAATAGCCCTACTGCCTGCGCTTATCATAGAAAGGAGCGTAATCTATGCAGAATTTAACTTATCTTGCAGTCTTTGAACCATCAACAGACGGCTCATATAGTATCTACTTCCCTGATTTACCCGGATGTATCAGTGTTGGGGATAATCTGGAAGAAGCTGCACGCATGGCAGCAGAAGCCGCAAGCCTCCATGTTTACAGTATGGAATGTGACAATGAGGAAATCCCCACTCCATCCGTGAACCTCTCCAAAGAAGATACAGAGGGAAATGTTGTAATGCCCGTTACAATCCACCCTGATTTATTCCGCATGAAAAAGGATAATGAGCGCATCAAGACAAACATCACTCTCCCGGCATGGCTGAAAAGGATTGCAGAAGAACAAAAGGTAAACTATTCCCG
>CAJUKA010000180.1 GCA_910586585.1 uncultured Lachnospiraceae bacterium | reverse complement strand
ACACCGATCCGGAAAAAGAGGACAGCAGTGAGAAGAACCCGGCAGAGCAGCTCCCCGTCAATGCACAGGCAACGAAGCCTTCCTCTGCCACTGCACAGGTAACGGAGCATACCAAAACGGACAGTGACGGGAACACTGTATCAGAATTAAGCCCTGCGGAACAGAAAAAACAGGCAATGGCGGAAGCGGCGGCATCGGAGAAAAAGGAAGAATCCGGGGAGAAGGAAAAAAGCAAAACAGGGAAGGAATTTTATACAATCCAGACCGCATCGGAAAAAGTGTTTTACCTTATCATTGACCGGGACGGGGAGGAAGAAATGGTGTACTTTCTGACGGAAGTTACGGAAAATGACCTTCTGAACGTGACAGCGGACAACAGTGAAACCTTACCGAAAAATTCCGCTGCGCTGGAGTCTGCAATCCCTGTGACGGAGGGCGCACTGCCTAATAATAATGGGGAACAGGAAACGGTGGAGGAACCTGCGGAAGAACCGACAGAGGGCGGGGAGGAAGAAAGCACCGAAGAACCTGAACCAGAGCCGGAGAAAACAGAAGAAAACCCGATGGCAACTTATATTATTCTTGGGATTGTGGCAGTTATCGCCATTGGCGGCGGTTACTATTTCAAAGTAGTCTGGAAAAAGAAAGAGGAATTTCTTGACGAGGACGATGATGAGGAGGACGAGGAAGAAGAATACGACGATGAGGAAGAAGAAAAGGACAGTGAAGATGATTTCTTTGACGATAACGGGGAGGAGTAGCCTGCTGTATGGGAAAGAAGAAATATGGGGTAATTCTGGCAGATCCGCCCTGGCATTATAAAGTATATTCCAAAAAAGGTGCGGGAAGAAGCGCAGAGAGCCACTATCCCACCATGAATACCGAAGATATTAAGGCGCTTCCGGTATCTGATATTGCAGATAAGGACTGTGCCTTATTCCTTTGGGTGACACTCCCCTGCCTTTTGGAAGGTCTGGAAGTGATAAAGGCATGGGGATTTGCCTATAAGACAGTGGCATTTGTGTGGGTAAAACAGAATAAAAAGAGTGAATCGCTTTTTTGGGGTATGGGATACTGGACACGCAGCAATGTGGAGCTTTGCATACTGGCAACAAGGGGCAGACCGAAACGTGTCCATGCAGGAGTGCATCAGGTGGTTGTGTCCCATATCGAGGAACACAGCCGGAAACCGGAAGAAGTCCATGAGCGCATTAAGCGGCTCATGGGCGGTGTACCCAAAATCGAGCTTTTTGCCCGGAGAAAAACGGACGGGTTTGATGTATGGGGAAATGAAGTGGAAAGTGACATTGATTTGACAGGAGGAAAAGAAAAATGCAGTTAGTGATAGCAGAAAAACCGAGCGTTGCAAAGAGCATCGCAGAAGTAATCGGGGCATCGGAAAGCAAAGACGGATATATGGAAGGGAACGGTTATCTTGTGAGCTGGTGCGTGGGGCATCTGGTGGAACTGGCACAGCCGGAAAGCTATGGGGAACAGTGGAAGAAATGGACATATGAGAGCCTTCCCGTAAAGCCGGAGAACTGGCAGTATGAGGTTAAGGCAGATACGAAAGCACAGTATGATGTGCTTTGCCAGTTGATGCACAGGGAAGATGTGGAAGCTGTGGTTTGTGCGACGGACGCAGGGCGTGAGGGGGAGCTTATCTTCCGTCTTGTGTATGAAATGGCAGGCTGTGACAAGCCGATTAAACGCTTGTGGATTTCTTCAATGGAGGAAAGCGCAATCCGGGAAGGGTTTGAGAATTTGCAGCCGGGGAGTGCTTACGATAACCTGTACCATTCTGCACTGTGCAGGCAGGAAGCGGACTGGCTTGTGGGCATCAATGGTACAAGGCTGTTTACTGTTTTGTATGGCGGGAAAGTCCTGAAGGTGGGCAGGGTGCAGACACCCACCCTTGCGATGCTGGTGGACAGGGAAGCAAAGATTATGAATTTCCGGAAGGAAAAATATTACATGGCGCATATCCTGATGGATGGGATGGATGCCGCCACCGGTCGCATTGATGATAAAGAGAAAGCAGATGAAATTGTGGGAGCCTGTCGGAACGGACAGGCTCTTGTTACATCTGTTTTAAAGGAAGAAAAAACAGTTGCGCCGCCGAAACTCTATGACCTTACCACGCTCCAGCGTGATGCGAACCGCCTGTTTGGGTTTACCGCAAAGCAGACCTTAGAGTACACACAGAGCCTTTATGAG
The DNA here is from genome assembly GCA_910586585.1 of uncultured Lachnospiraceae bacterium. Lineage (GTDB taxonomy): Bacteria > Bacillota > Clostridia > Lachnospirales > Lachnospiraceae > COE1. Next base: position 4,412 of record CAJUKA010000180.1, on the reverse strand, counting down.
AAAAAGTTAGCCACATATCCGAGGACGGACAGCCAGTTCTTATCCGATGACATGGGGCAGACCGCAAAAGGAGTGATTGAAGCGGTGTTCAGCTCCCTGATGTTTGAGGAAAACAAAGCGTCCAGCCCGGATATAAAAAGGATTCTGAACAGCAAAAAAGTGACAGACCACCACGCCATTATCCCCACAATGGAGATAGCGAAAGCTGACCTTGCGGCACTGCCGGAAACGGAGCGCAAAATTTTATCCCTGATTGCGAACCGCCTGTTATGCGCCACCGGGGAGAAGCATCTGTATGAAACAGTCAAAGCGGAGTTTTCATGCAATGGATATACTTTTTCGGTTTCCGGGAAGTCTGTCACGCATAACGGGTGGAAGTCTTTTGAGGATGCCTTTAAGCGTTCCTTTAAAATCTCCGGGAATCAGGAGGAAGAAAAAGAGGAAAAGAAGCTGCCAGAACTGTCGGAGGGACAGGCATTTGACGGTGTGCAGACGAAAATCAGCGAGCATTTCACTTCCCCGCCGAAACACTTTACAGAAGATTTATTACTATCTGCAATGGAACGTGCCGGGGCGGAAGATATGGGCGATGATGTGGAGCGGAAAGGCTTGGGTACGCCTGCGACAAGGGCGGACATCATTGAAAAACTGGTAAAAGACGGTTTTGTAAAGCGTGAGAAAAAACAGATCATACCTACTGAGGACGGGCTGAAGTTGATTACAGTCCTGCCGGATGTTGTGAAATCCCCAAAACTTACTGCTGATTGGGAAAATGCCTTGACACTGGTAGCGAAAGGGGAGCTTCCAATGGAGGATTTCATGGCGGAGATTGAAAACATGGTGTCGGAGCTGATACACACCTACCATGAGGTCAGTGATGAACAGAAAAAGATGTTCGCACAGGGACAGGAAGCGCTTGGAACGTGCCCGAACTGCGGCGGTCAGGTGGTAAAAGGAAAATACGGTGCATACTGCATGAATAAATGCGGCATGAATGTGAGCCGGGTTATGGGCGTTTCGCTTACCGATGCACAGGTAAAGGATATGCTTGCCGGAAAGAAAATCCTGTTAAAAGGATTAAAGAGCAAGGCAGGCAAGACTTACGATGCCTATATTATTCCGAGTGGAACAGAGGAATACCACTACACCAAAGACGGGGAAGAAAAAACCGGGGTACAGTTTAAGTTTATTATGGAATTTCCGAAAAAGAAATCTTCCGGCGGGAAGAAAAAATAGAGGGAGGAAAAAATATGTTTACAACAGGAGATAAGTTATTAAATGTGATGAAAGAGGAAGAAATCAGCATTATGGAGCTTTCCAGAATGTCGGGAGTGCCGGAGAGGACAATCATGGATATTCTGGCGGGCATCAGAGAGCCGGAGCTTGGCGTGGTATGCAGGATTGCGGACGGACTTGGCATCTGTGTCCATGAGCTTCGTGCCGATGAGGAACAGTATGCCATATCTGTTCAGAAGGATACCCTTGCAAAGCTGATTGTAGTCAGCGAGATTAACGATGTGGAACTGGAGGAACTGATACATACCATTCTGGAAAAAGGCATTGAGGAACATGGCTTTTATGAGTAATGCTGGTAATTAACAGGAAATAGGTTGCGGGATACATTAAGTATCCTGCAACTATAATGTGAGAAATTACAAGAAAAAATTGAGTTACAACTGATAGAATGATATAATTCTCATGATATGCTAATTGGAAAGAGATATAGTAAGTATGGGAGGATATATGTTAGAAGGATATTTGAATGGTCTTGCGGAAAACGAAATTCGTTTTATTTCAGAGAATCATGAGAATTTTAGAGTTATAGTAGATGAAGAATATTTTTTGCGTTTGCAGAATGAAATAATAGAAAAGGATATTGTTGAGGGGTATCTTTTTAACAATCGCTATTTTAAAATGTTTGGATGTATATATAATGGGCGAAGCCTTTCATGTAAAGGATACGTCTATTCAAGCAGTAATAATCCGCCAGACGATCTTTCGAGATTTGACAGAATCATGTTTACCGGGAAACCGATAGATGTATTTGCGGGTGGTAGCGCAAATGTGATGAAGCGGATTGATGACGGAATAGATTGGAATAAACGTGCCTATGCAAAAGAACCTAGATATTGGGATGAAATAAATACAAAATACCCGGTGAAAGTCAACGGGATTTTATGTGAGGTAGGAATTGACTATGCTATTTATTATAATGATAGATGGGGAGAACGTAATATAGGTACTTGCACACCACGATTTTGTATTGATTTTAAAGAATCGGTTGGAATTGAAATAATACCAGAGTGCTATTTATGGGTATTTGACTTTATGAAATTTTTGAGTTTCCGACGTAATATTAAATTTGATGAAATTAAGATTTATAAGAGAAATGAAGATAAAAAATTTGAAAAAACGGGAGTTGTTCATTTCAAAACAATAGATAGAGGTGAGTATACAAATATAGATATAAATACAATTCTTACGAGAGATATTGGTGACAAATTCGGAGAACTTTTTCAATATATTGCAGAGAGGCGTCAAAGAGATACTTCGGATGAGCTGTTTGTTCCAGATAATGATAGGGAATATAAGGAAGTAAGCCATACGAGTTTTCTGGAATGTGCTTTAAGTTTTGAAGGTGAATATGACCGTACACAGGAAACAAAAACGGAAATTAGTCCAGAGTTCCAGCAAATAAAACAGTTGGCAAATGATGTGGTTATTAACGAGTCGTGTAAATTAGTGGATCAGGATGAAACTGATATTTTAAGAGGGGAGCTATTAGAGCATATTAAAAAAGGCTTTCAAGGTGCTGCTGAAGAATTAAGCGAACAGCAAACATCAAGAAAAAAGAAAGATAAAATTGGAAAATATGCGAAAAAAATATTAGATGATCTTGATAAAATTGATTTTTCTTTGGAAGAACAATTTAATAATGTTTTGAAAAAATACACAGACATTTTAAGTGATTATAAGAAAATGTTAGCACAGCGAATGAAAATAAGCCTTGAAGGAAACATCAATTTAGGTCAGATATTTTCCAAGATGAGAAATGAAATAGGGCATGGACACCCGAAGGACTTAGATGATATTCACGCTTATACATATCAATTAGCTAGATGCATGATATATGTTATGATTTTGGATAATACGGGCATTTCACACGATGCAATAAAGCGTATAATTCATAAGATTTTTTAGGAAAATGGAGTAAAGACAGAAGGGTGCTTAGGAGAAATCTTAAGTGCTTTTCTTGTATAAAAATGAAATGGGAAAGGAGCAGAAAAATTGAATAAAGTTTACCGTCACTGGTGGCAATGGCTTATGAATGAACCATAGCCGCCTTTTTTATTGCCCAAAAACAATAAACAGGAAATGGAGGTTTACCATGAGAAAATATGACTTAATTTCCGCACTTTCCGCAGAAACATCGAAGGAAGTGGCGAGGAATGAAGAAAGCTGGAAGAAATATCTGAACACAGCATCAAGGCTTTACAAATACCCGTTCAAAGACCAGCTCCTTATCTATGCCCAAAGACCGGATGCGACAGCCTGCGCTTCCATAGAGATATGGAATGAAAAAATGCACTGTTGGGTAAACAAGGGCGCAAAGGGGATTGCGCTTCTTGATGAAGAAGGGAGTCCCTACACCGGACTGCGGTACGTCTTTGACATATCGGACGTGCATAAGGCAAGGCGCATCGGGCGTTTCCCCCAGCTTTGGGAGATGCGGGAGGAACATCAGGAAGCGGTTCTGAACCGTCTGGAAGGGATTTACGGGGATACCAATAAAGAAGCCGGGTTTACGGACAGGATCAGGGAGATTGCTTCCCGGATTGCACAGGACTGTTATGGGGAGCTTGCTTCGGATATGGAATATCTGAAAGAGGGAAGTTTTCTGGAGGAACTGGACGAACTGAATATTGCTGTGCGTGTCCGGGAAACGCTGGCGGACAGTATCGCTTATATGGTCTTAAAGCGGTGCGGCATGGATGATGCGGAGCTGGCGAAGGAAATCCAGTTCCCTTATATCCATGAATTTAATACGGTGGAAACCCTGTCGCATATCGGGGACAGCATATCCGATTTATCCAAGCCTGTCCTTATGGAAATCGGGAAAGCAATCGGGGCGTATGCCAGAAATGAAGCGTCGAAAAATATAGTTGAAAAAGGACTTGCAAATACCGCTGGCACACGCTATAATGCTTTAAAGCGTAAAAGCGAAACGCAGGACGTACAACCAGCCACACAGACCGGAAATGCCGGGGAAAGGGGAAATAATGATGAATCTGACCTACGAGAAGAACGGGGATTACTTAATTTAAAGATAATATATACATATAGCCTGCTGATACATTGCTTGCAGATACCCCGCAGAAACCAAACTATACAGAAAAGGAGTTTTTGCATAT
>CAJUKA010000179.1 GCA_910586585.1 uncultured Lachnospiraceae bacterium | reverse complement strand
ACTGTAGCATCGGCGTATTGTTATGCCTAAATCTGGCGCGGGTGTGAAAAGTAACTATTTGACTATTACAACATGGATTTGAACAAACTTTAGTCTTGTAAATAGATTGGCAAAATGCTATACTTTTTGTAACAGTTTTAGCCGTGCAGAAATCATGTTAGTATCTGGATGGCTTCTACTTTTGCAACTATTAACGAATATGTATTCTCAGAATCTTTTTTGTGGCTGATTTACTGCTGGATTTGCACAAATTAAATCAATATATGCTTTGCAAATTTGTGCAAATCTGACAAAAATTTCTCGCAATATTAGGCACAAAGAGACTACAGGAGTACATCAATTTCTTATGGAGGTACCTAATGAAGAAAAAATTGACTCTCTGGGCAGCGCTCTGCATGGTGTTTGTGTGTTTCATGTCGATCACAGCGGCTGCTGCAGGAACAGCAACGATCAGCCAGTGTATTATCAGTGGCGCGAATCAAATCACGGTTGTCGCTGCATCGTCAGGTGTGACGAGCGATGACGGAAATCTCTATCTGTTTGAGATGAAGCCATATCAGAATTCGATCAGCGGGAGATCTGATTTCTGCGCAGTGGCAGCAAATGCTCCTACAGTAACATTTGTAACATCACTTGATCAGGGAACAGCAAACTCAAAACTGTATTCGAAGTTTGTAGTGGCAGCAGTTCAGGGCGGTGTATTTACCCCTGTGAGCCAGGAATATTATATCACAAATCCAGAGGCTCTTGCGACACATACAGCAGTCAATCCAGTGCCAACTTCCATCAAAGGCATTACTGCGGACAATGCGGCAATGGTAGCTATTGGAGATCTCGGTGTGCAGCATGCAAGCTACGAAATGGCAATTGACAGATTTTTCCAGCCAGGACCTACGATTGCATACAACTACAATGGAAAGACCTACAATTTTAATCAGGGTATTGTAGGAGAGTACGACATGGTTATGACAATCTTTGCTTCACAGAAGGTTGAAGTTACCATGAACATTGTAAATTATTACAATGCAGCAACAGCACTTACTGTAAAGCCTTCGGGACGCGTAGGTGGCTACAGACATTATGCATTCAACACAGATGAGCAGCTTGGTGCAGAATCTATCCAAGCATTGATGTCATTTTTGACAGCACGCTACAGCAATCCTGCTACAGGATTGATTACAAACTGGATTATCGGAAATGAAGTTAACAACAACAATCCATGGTATTTTTCAGGAAATTACAATGTAACTGATTTTGCACGTGAGTATGAGAAAGCATTCCGTATGTGCTATAATGCGATTAAGAGCGAGAATGCGAATGCCAGAGTACTTACTTGTATCGATCAGAGATGGACATGGGAAGATGGTACCAAAAACCAGTATGGCGCTAAGAAGTTTATTGATGCATTTAATGTAGATGTAGCTTCTCATGGCAATATTGACTGGGGCGTAGCATGGCATCCACATCCGGTTCCACTTACAGCAGCAAGATTTTGGGACATGCCTGCAAACTACAAATCACTTCATTTGATTGACCACACGCCAAACACAAGAATGATTAATCCTCAAAATATGGATGTATTTACAACTTATATGAGCCAGCCGACATTCCTTGCACCAAATGGCCAGGTAAGATACATCATTATCTCAGAAATTCTGTTCAACTCTATGACATCTGATGAACAGACGCAGGCTGCTTCTTTTGCCTATGCATATAAGCTGGCTGAAAAGAATCCGCTGATTAAGGGATTTATCGTACATAGGACAGTGGACAACGTATATGAAAAGAACGCAGACAAAATTGCCTGCGGATTATACAACTGCGACGCAAATGGTCTGGCAACCACACCGAAGCAGATGTACAATGTATTTAAGTATATTGACAAACCAGAGTCCGCAGCATATACACAGTTTGCGCTTCCAATTATTGGAGCATCAAGCTGGACAGCGCTTGGCGTAAATCCATAACCTTTACAGAAACCGGAGCCGAAAGGTTCCGGTTTTTTGCATATAGAATATAGCAGCAAAGTAAATCATAAATTGATAGGAGAGTAAAAGATATGCTAACATTTGAAAGAACAAAGCCAGAAGAAACAGGAATTGCGAGCGAATGTATTCTGCGCATGATAAACAGGCTGCATGACAAACAGATTCCAATGCACAGTCTTCTTTTGATGCACCATGACAAACTGATTTTTGAAGGATACTATGCGCCCTGTCACAAAGACACCTTGCATCGTATGTTTTCTATCAGCAAAAGTTTTACCTCAATCGCAGTCGGATTGCTGGTTGACGAGGGAAAAATAGCATTGGAAGATCCAATCATTCAGTATTTCCCAGAAAAGCTGCCAGATACTGTACACCCATGGATTGCCCAGACAACAATCAAAGATATGCTGATGATGCGTACATGTCATGCTTCTACAACGTACAAACTGGATATGTCTTCTGACTGGGTAGAAAGTTATTTTACGACACCGCCCACACATCAGCCAGGAACATTGTTTCACTATGATACATCAGCGGCACATACGCTTTGTGCGCTGGTAGAAAAGCTGACAGGACGCAGTATGCTTGACTATTTAAAAGAAAAACTTCAGGTGCTTGGACTTTCTGAGGAATCTTATATGATAAAAGATCCTTTTGGGGTATCTATGGGGGGCAGCGGTCTAGTAGCATTTCCGATGGATATGATGAAATTTGCTTATTTTATTGCGCACAGAGGTCTTGTTTTGGGAGAGCAGTTGTTGTCTCCATCATATATTGATATGGCAGTTTCTGCTTTGACAGAAACCCGCATGACAGCACCGCTTCCAAGTGAGGCACAAGGGTATGGATTCCAGTTTTGGCGCAATCAAAAAAATGGCTATACTTGTTATGGAATGGGCGGGCAGCTTATCATTTTTTTGCCAGAGCATCATTTGATTTGTGTTACAACGGCGGATACGCAGAGCATACAGGGCGGAAACCAGCAGATTTATGATGCGCTGTATGAAGAACTTCTTCCCTATGTGCAGCAAGATGCACTTGAATATGATAAAACGGCAGAACAGTATCTTGCGAATGCATATGAAGCGCTTGCGATGAAGCCTTTAATCAGCGCGTTTGAACCAAAAGATGTTGATAATTATTTGGATAAAGTGTATGAGGTTTCGTCAAAAGATGCCGATTTTCAAAACGTTTCTGTTCATTTTGAAACAGATTCCAGCAAGTTAGAATTTACCTACAAACACACATTATATACGGTTTCTTTTGGCATGGGAACCATGCAGACAGGGTTATTTCCTATCTACAATCTCTGGTATGCGGCAAGCGGTGCATGGCTTTTTGATGGGACGCTGCTTATCAAAGCGCATATTATTGACGCATATGTTGGTTGCGTCCAGTTTCAGTTATCCTTTGGCAAAGAGGAACTTACAATATTTATGAGTAAAAAGGAAGAAAGCCTTTTCCAGGAGTTTCAAGGGCATCTATACTGTAAAGTTGTATAGCAGAAATTTTTTACCAACTAAATAAAGGATATTTTCTGATAATCCAATACATAAGACGGGAAAAAATGGCAATCCTAAAATTTGAAGTATTCGGTGTATGAATTTTGATGAAAGGTCACAGAAAGATGGATAAGAACAAAGAATTTAAGCCGTATGTTTCAGATGAAAAAGAAATGCCAGAGTTCACAGTAACGTCTGTGGTGACAGGAATTTTGCTGGCAGTAGTGTTTGGCGCTGCCAATGCCTATTTGGGACTGCGGGTAGGGATGACAGTATCGGCATCAATACCCGCGGCCGTTGTTTCGATGGGGGTACTGCGGATTCTTCTGAAAAGAAATTCTATCCTTGAGAGCAATATTGTACAGACAATTGGTTCGGCAGGAGAATCTCTGGCGGCAGGGGCGATTTTCACGATGCCAGTACTTTTTTTGTGGGAAAAAGAAGGTTTGGGCAGCAAACCAGGGATGATTATGATAGCACTGATTGCACTTTTGGGCGGATTGCTGGGCGTGCTTTTTATGGTCCCATTGAGAAAAACGCTGATTGTCAAAGAGCATGGTGTGCTGCCATATCCAGAAGGAACCGCCTGTGCAGAAGTTTTGCTTGCGGGAGAGGAGGGAGGAACATCCGCCAAAGCCGTTTTTGCAGGAATGGGAATTTCTGCATTGATTAAGCTTATCGTAGATGGATTGAAGGTGATACCAGGAGCGGTTTCTGTACCAGTTAAGGCACTCAAGACAGAATTTTCTACAGAAATATATCCAGCGCTTGTGGGAGTGGGGTATATTTGCGGTGCAAGAATATCATCTTATCTTTTTGCAGGAGGCATTTTGGCATGGTTTGTTCTGATTCCTGTTATTGTATCGTTTGGCGGTGATACGATATTGTATCCTGGAACACAGACAATCCAACAAATGTATGAATCTGGCGGGGCTGATGCTATCTGGGGCAGCTATATTCGTTATATTGGTGCAGGAGCAGTTGCAGCAGGCGGTATCATAAGCCTTGTCAAATCACTTCCCTTGATTATGGCAGCTTTTGGGGAAGCACTCAAGGGTCTGCGGGAAAACCGTTCCCAAGACAGCACAATAAAAACAAGAACTGCGATGGATTTGAATATGAAATTTGTAATCATTGCAATTATCGTGATTATCGTAGTGATAGCCATTGCCCCTGATATTCCTGTTTCTTTTTCTGGGGCGCTGATGATAGCTGTTTTTGGATTTTTCTTTTCAACGGTATCTTCGCGAATGGTTGGACTTGTGGGAGGAAGCAATAATCCTGTGTCAGGCATGGCAATTGCGACACTTCTTTTTGCAACAATGATGCTGAAATCAATGGGAAACACTGGTATTGTAGGAATGACAGGAGCCATTGCAATTGGTTCTATTATTTGTATTGTGGCGGCGATGTCAGGTGATACTTCACAGGATTTAAAAACGGGATATATCTTGGGGGCAACACCTAGAAAGCAGCAAATAGGAGAGCTGATTGGCGCATCCGTGTCGGCAGTTACCATAGGAGGCGTGATGATGCTTCTTGATTCGGCGTGGGAATTTGGCTCATCAGAGCTTTCTGCACCGCAGGCGACACTTATGAAAATGATTGTGGAGGGTGTTATGAATGGCAGTTTGCCATGGACGCTGATTTTTATAGGCGCATTGATTGCGGTTGCTATAGAGATTCTTGGGATTCCAGTTTTGCCGGTTGCAATTGGGTTATATCTGCCACTAAAGCTTTCCGTTCCCATTATGGCTGGCGGAATTGTTCGCTATATATTGTCTCACAGAGCAGACAAAATGGCAGCAGATAATGAGGCGGGAAGCGGTATTTTATTCTGTTCTGGTTTGATTGCAGGTGAGGGAATCATGGGGATTGTGCTTGCAGTGTTGGCGGTTCTGGGGGCAGCAGATGCGATTGATCTTTCGGAAAGTTTTTATGCTGGAAAAATAGGAGCATTGGCAATTTTGGGGATTGTAATACTACTGACAGGAGGTTTTGCAAAGAGAAACCGGAATCCTTCCTAATTAAAGATTCCGGTTTCAGATGAAATCATTTTAGTTCATCTTTGTCCACTGGTTTCGGTCAGGCAAAAAGTTGCCATAAGGATATTCTACAAGCCATGTACATGCTTCTTGAAGGGGCATTGAGGTGGAGAAAAAGGCGTCGGAAACGTCGGGAAGAGAAGCTTCTACGGTGCAGAGTTTTCCTGGTGAAGAAGGCGCTTTGACGCGTATCCACAAGGCATTTTTCATCAATGTTAAATCAACAGATTGTAACTGCCCATTTTTCAATTGGTTTGCAGCGTTCTGGATATTTGATTTCGAAAATTCATAGAAGCTTTGCGTGTTATTTCTGGTAAGAATTAACCGCTGTCCTCTGCGGACATTTGGATTACTTTTTTCAGACGGAAGATAAACGTCTGTTGTCCGCCAGCCTGTTACATCTGGAGCTTGATGATGCAGCAGCCAGTTTTCCAGTATGGTAAGTGCGAGAGGCACCTTCATCAGGGGGGCTTATGAGTCCTTTGTCGTCATAGTTCTCAGCTGGTGGCAGATATAGAGTGATGTGCACACGGCGTTTGTGAATGCTTGCCTCCATAGCCCGAAATGTGTTGTTTCCAGATTGAATAGGCTGAGAAGGAATAAGAAGGAGAGCGCCAACATTTTCTTCTACACAGCACTGAAGCTCCATCGCTACCAATTCCATTGTAACGCGCGGAAAAGATTGTCCTTCTGCCCTTAGTTCCATATCTGCAACACCAGTTTGTGCTGCTCTACGCTGAATTTGGTTGCTGATTTGAGACCATTTTTTCATTGTATTTTCCTTTCTATATATATGACTGTTACATATTTTATTTTCAGAACTATCTAGATTATGATGAACAAATATTTGGACACAGGAACGAACACTTCCTTATATAGATTAATGTGGAGGATTTTATTTATTGTAGCATATTCAGGATGTATTTTCACTATCAATATTTTTCATTGTATTGAACATACCAATCATTTCAAGTTGTTTTTTCGCAAGGTAATTAAATTTTGGTAATGTTTCATTTATTTTCATTGACTTCAAAAAAGACTTGTGATAATATCCCATTTTAAACACTTGTGAACTAAAAAAATCCGATAATCCTTATAAATACTGGGGTTATCGGAT
>CAJUKA010000178.1 GCA_910586585.1 uncultured Lachnospiraceae bacterium | reverse complement strand
GCGTCTGCTAGTCTCCCCAGCTCTGCTGGGGGATTTATATCTGTTTCATTAAACATTTTGGCAAAGCTTTCCACTTTTAAGTCTTGTCCATAATTTTTTTCCATGTAATAATACATCCGTTTAATAACAGTTGCCGCATCATCACTTCCAATTTGACGGCACATATTCTGCAAAACCTGACAGTATAACTCCATCAGCAAATCCAGTTTTTCTGACTGGTTCATTTTTTCCATCAGTTCCATGACCTGACCCGTCAGACTTCCATATTTTTTCTCCAAACTGTTACGAATTGTCATCAGGTTATACATTATCTGAATTTTGATATCCAGTTCCTTCCTTAGATTTCTCTGACAATACCGTTCAAATTTATCCACACTTTCTTTGATTCCATCCAAATCTCCCACTTCAACCAATATCATCAACTGCTCTGCTGATGGACACTCCACATTTTTTTGCTGCTGTTTGATTGTACTGACAGAAAGTACATCATACTGCCCAAATAAAAACTCCTGTTCGAGCATAAAACGGGCAAATTCATAAGAGTAGCACAAATCGCACCATTGATTTACATTATGACCCACGGCAATCAAAAGTCCCTTTCCAAAACGTTTGCGAATCCATTCATTTCGCCTGGAAATCAAATCTGCCCAAGTTTTATAGTCAAGTCCGAAATTTATCAGAATCATCTGATTGTCCATTACAATCTTTTCATTGTATAACTCTCTATCCTGGAGAAACAATTTGACTTTTTTTTGATACTTTCCATCATCTTTATAGCTAAGCAAATCCCGATCTGTGAGAATTGCCGCACAGAGAATTCTCTCTCCAAAAGAAATCTGGTAACATTTAATTTTTTCCTCTAACTCCTCCCTTGTCTCCATCTGAAGAATAATCCTTCTCAGAAGTTGCTCTTTGGCAATATCCTCATTTGCAGAATGATACACCCGCTCGCCTTCTTTTTTATTCAGTTCTTCGCGGATTCTCTGCACACAGCCTTTCAGCTCCTCCTCCTCGATAGGTTTGAGTAAGTATTCTTTCACACCGAGCTTAATTGCAGACTTCGCAAATTCAAATTCTGCATAGCCAGTCAGTATGATAAAATACCCCTCATATCCCGCTTCTCTTGCCGCTTGTATCAGCTCAATTCCACTCATTCCTGGCATTTTAATATCCACCAACACCAAATCCGGATGATTTTCCATCAGTTTTTTGAAGCCATCTTTTCCATCCTTCCCATCTTCACAAAAAAGAAAGCCTTCCTCATCCCAATCCAACAAATCATGAATCCCCCAGCGAATCATTGCCTCATCATCAATTATCATCACTTTGTACATAAATTAAACCTCCGCATGATACAAATGTACCCTCGAAATCCTTTTGTGCCTGAATTGTGGGCGTACCTGCAATTCATATCCAGAATGTTCGTTAAAGCGCTAAACGAACATTACAAGGTTTTCAGTGCTGCTGCCCTAGGCAGCAGAATCTCCACTTTTGTATAGCTTCCTTCCACACTATCAATTGTGACTCCAAAAGAATCTCCATATTTCAGTTTTACTCTCTGATGTACATTACTGACCCCGATATGCCGCCCTTTTTCATTATAACAGTTCAGTTTTCTGTGCAGTTCATTTAACTTTTCCTTGTTCATTCCCATTCCATCATCAGAAATACAAATCACCGTCTTATCGCTTTTACTATAGATATTGATGTCAATTGTACCAATCCCTTCCTTGCTCTCCAAACCGTGAATAATAGAATTTTCCACAATTGGCTGCAAAATCAGCGGCAAAATGCACAGTTTTTCCAATCCTTCCTGTACATGAACATGATATTGGATTCGTTCTTCAAACCGATACTGCTGAATTTTTAAATAATGTTCTACAAGTTCTACTTCTTCACGAATCATTACTTCACTCGCGCCTGCCTGCAATGTACTGCGCATAATCTTAGCAAGCATTTTGACAATTTCCTCAATGTCATACTGTTTGCTTCTCCGTGCTCTCATGCGGATTGTTTCTAATGTATTATACAAGAAATGCGGGTTAATCTGACTTGCCAGCATTTTGAATTCTGCATCCTTTTGCTGGATAGTCAGACGCTCTGCATGAAGCTTTTCTCTGTAAATTTCTGCCAGAAGCTTTTGAATCTGATAAATCATGGTTCCCAGATAATTATACAATTCCGCGATTTCATCGTTTCCCTCCAATCTCTCTTCTAATTCAAAGCTTCCCTCGGCCGCTTTTTGCATCTGTGTCAAAAAACGTTCTACACGACCGCTGAAAGAACGGGAAAAATATAGAATAATAGTGACCGATATGACTGCACTCAGGGCAAAAAAGACAATGCTTTTCATAATCTGATTATAGACATCATGCAAAATATCACGATATGCCCGAAAGCTTATAATCTGCAAATAATCCTGCGACTCTATCAGCGGAATTGTTTCACAAGTCATTACATACTCTTGTCTGCCAAGAAACACATTTTTTTGAACCTTTCCGCTTTCTTTCGAAGGAAGAAAGTGTTTGATTTGACCAACTTCTATCTGCTCTCCCAAATCAGTAACAATCGTTTCGCCATTTAATAAAATAAGTACCTCGCAGTCTTTATCCTGAAAAAGAGTTTCAAACCGTTCTGGACGAATATAAACACCCAGCACCCCTACATCTTCTCCCTTTTTGGTCTTTAGCATCCGAAAAAGCGCCAGTGCATCATAACCTGCTGAGGGAACCGGGCGATAGCGCCAGATTGCGCCGCCGTTTCTCTTGGCTGCAAGCTGATACCATTCTTCATTTTCAATTTCATCTGTCACTTGACTGAATCGGGAATTTCCTACAATACTGTCATTTTTAACATAAATATTAATCCACGCAAGCGTACTGTTGTAATACCTCCCATAGTCCAGAAATGAAGTAAAATCTTTGTAATCCTCAACTACTTCACGGTAATTCTCATATTGTTTTGTAGCAATTTCTTCTAACTGGGCGTCAAAATAAAAATATTTTGTGACCGTGCTAACTGTACTGGCAATCTCCTCTACCTGATTTTTTGCCATTTCCAATTCAATTCCTTCTGCATTTTTTGCCTGCTCTATCAAAATACTTGACATTCCATGCACAAGATATAATCCAATGGTGATAATTGGCAGGGCACCCCCAATAATATACACAATCAACATACGATAGCGCAGCTTCATTCCGGAAATCCAGTTAAATAATGACTTCATTTTCTGTGCCATTTTGTACGCTCCATTTCCAGTATATCCGTTTTTCAAACACCTTTTTGCATCAGTCTATTGTTATTTTAAATACAATCGGATTGTTTCCATCTCTATAATTTGTATGTATATGAAGTCCATCTTTTTGCCGTTCCCAGCAAGGCACTTCGCCGCAGCCAAGCACACAAACATCTTTTATAATCCCGCTGAAATGATCCTGACTAGAAGCATCTTGTATATCCAGTGAAGTAATTAGATAATCACCACTTTCACTATATTTCAGCACAATCGCATACAAATACCCATTTGCAATCGTAAAGCGGATATCCTGTGCAGTGAAATTTTTCTTGATATTATCTGTAAATTGTCCTTCTACAATCTTTGTTGGTCCTTCTGCTGATTTTCTCCATATTTTAGAGCAATAAACTGCTTCTCCATTCACCGCAAGCCAACGTCCAATTTCAAGAAGAATCTGCCTGTCTTTCTCTGGAATAGAACCATCTGCCTTGGGTCCAATATTCAGCAGCAAACAGCCGTTTTTGCTCACAATATCCACCAAATCACACAAAATTTCACTAGATGATCGATATTCATTCTGTTTGGTATAACACCAGGAATTCAGTGCCACTGAGGTATCCGTCTGCCAAAAAAACGGTTTTCTCTCTGCAAACTGCCCTCTTTCTACATCAGGAACAGCTGTTCCAAACATAAATGCATCGTGCTTATAATTGATTACAACCTCTGTTCCCCATTCTGCGGCGCGATTGTAATAATATGCGGCAATTTTTTTCAAATATGGCCTAAACGCGCTATGCTGAATCCACCAGTCAAAATAAAGAAGTTTCGGCTGATACTTGTCAACAATTTCACAGCATCGAACAAGCCAATCCTGCAAATATTCTTCTGTTGGACACGGTTCACTATATAAGTCATGAAAATCTGCATCTGGCATAGATGGCCAGTAAAAATCACCTCGTTTTAAAGGTTCTTTGATATCGCTTTCAAATTCTTTTCCACCTCCCATAAAAAACCAGTGTTCTGCACGATGAGAAGAAGCTCCTACCTGCATTCCGCGCTTACTACAGGCTTCTTTCAACTCGCCCAGCACATCACGACGCGGTCCTTTTTCAGAAGCATTCCAATGCGATATATTGCTTTGATACATCTGAAACCCGTCATGGTGCTCTGCTACTGGAACAATATATCTTGCTCCCGCCTTGCAAAAAAGGTCCGCCCACTCTGTCGGATCAAACTTCTCAGCCTGAAACATGGGAATAAAGTCCTTATATCCGAATTCTGTGTGTTTTCCATAGGTTTCAATATGATGCTTATACTCCTCAGAATCTTTTCTATACATATTTCTCGAATACCACTCATTGGCAAAAGCCGGAACACTAAACACACCCCAGTGAATAAAAATTCCAAATTTCGCTGACTGATACCAATGTGGGACCTGATACTGTGACAGTGAACCCCAAGTATCCTTGTATGGCCCCTTTGCAATCACTTCATCTATCGTTTCCAAATACCTATTTAATTCATTCATTCTGTTATCTCTCCTTATTTTTTGATTCCTGGAAAATCTTATTTTAATCTCATTACAGAAGTTCCTGGAACTACTTCTCCTGGTACAACAATTTGCTCAATCAGCGTTGTTTTTGGCTTTTCGATCAGACTGATTAATTTTAGTGCAGCCTTTTTTCCAATCTCTTTTGTATTCTGCTTCAATGTTGTTAATTGTGGTGCAAAATGCCAGGCAATCCTTGCCCCATCATATCCTGCAACAGAAATATCTTCTGGTATTTCCATCCCTCTTGCCCGAATTGCATTCATTCCTCCCAGACAGGAAAAATCATCAGGATACAAAATACAGGTAGGCGGGTCCTCCAAATCCAGAAGCTTTTGGGTTTCCTCGTAGGTTCCTTTTGTGTCACGGTAAGGCGCTTCTCTGATATATCTTGCAGGCACTTCTATCTTTAACATCTCACAGGAAGCATAAAAGGAAGAAAGTCTGTTCTGTGTAACTGCCGAATCAGCACCATGAATGTACGCAATTTTTCGATGTCCCATTTGATAAATATAGGACACCAAATCCTGGATTCCCTTAATATTATCTGAAATAATGGCACAACGATTATGAAAGAGATGGTCAATCGTCACAAGCGGAATTTCACTTCGAATCAATTCTTCAACCTCTGGGTCATAAAAATCAACACAAGCAATCACCACACCATCAAACCGACGGTATCTGCTGTGCTCCAAATAAGACATTCGACCAACTCTTGTTTTACAGCAGTTGATAAAAGTAATATCATAGCCTTTCTCTTCCACAGTCTTTTTAAAGCTGTCCAGTACACTTGCAAAATAATCATGCATTAAACCACTCATTGACTCGTCCACAAAAAGAACGCCTAAGTTGTATGTACGATTGGTTTTCAGAGACTTCGCTGCAGCATTTGGTGAATATCCCATCTCCTTTGCCACCTGCCTAATGTGCGCTTTGGTATCTTCCCCGATAAAGACGGCTGGGACGGAGAATGGTTTTTGCGTGCTTATGATGCCTACAGTCAAAAGATCGGTTCCAAAGAATGTGAAGAAGGACAGATTTTTATTGAACCTCAAGGATTTTGTGTACTTGCAGGTGTCGGAATAAAAGAAGGTCTTGCACAAAAAGCCCTGGATTCCGTGAAAGAAAAACTGGATACGGAATATGGTGTAATGATCCTTCAGCCTGCCTATACACGGTATCATTTAGAACTTGGTGAAGTTACTTCATATCCGCCTGGGTACAAAGAAAATGCGGGAATTTTTTGTCACAATAATCCTTGGGTTTCTATTGCGGAAACCGTAATCGGACGCGGAAACCGCGCCTTTGAAATTTACCAAAAGACTTGTCCTGCCTATATCGAAGAACTCAGTGAAATCCACAGAACAGAACCCTATGTGTATTCTCAGATGGTTGCCGGCAAAGACGCCAAAAATCATGGTGAAGCCAAAAACAGTTGGCTTACTGGGACTGCCGCATGGACTTTTATCAATATTTCCCAATATATTTTGGGTGTGTATCCTACGCATAGCGGTTTAAGCATCAATCCTTGTGTTCCCAAAGAGTTTGGCAGCTTTGAAATTACCAGAAAGTTCCGCGAGGGAACCTATTATATCAATGTGACCAATCCTGACAATGTAGAAAAAGGCATCAAAAGCATCACTGTTGATGGAACACCTATAAAAGGGTGCATTATTCCATATATCAAAGGAAAAACGTCGTATGACGTCAAGGTTATCATGGGAAATTGATTACCTAAAAAACGACCTTTCTTTCTGTCAATATCAAACAGTGAAAAGGTCGTTTTTTGTTCTAACGTGTGCCGACCGCCTGTTAGTCAGCCTAATTAGTATCCTAAATTCCGCATTGAATTATAACGAGGAGGGGACCGGGACTTTCATATTAA
>CAJUKA010000177.1 GCA_910586585.1 uncultured Lachnospiraceae bacterium | reverse complement strand
GAGGTTAAGCCTAAAATCATTAGCCTCGTTATAATTTTTTGCGGAATTTAGGTTAGTATGTTCCGCAGCGAATTTCATGACGCCGTTTTCCCTTCTGTCACCGCGTCCTTTGCATACAATACTTTTAATATAATCGGCGTAGCAATAGATGAAACAATAATTAATAAGATTACAGACGTAAAATACACAGGTGTCAGCAGCCCCGCCGAAAGCCCCTTTTGCGATACAATCAGTGCAACCTCACCTCTTGTCATCATACCAACACCTATTTTCAAAGAATCCAAACTTTTGAATCTGCACAGCCGCGCCGCAATTCCACAGCCAATAATTTTGGACACCAAACCCACCAGCACAAAAGCTATCGAAAATATTAAAATCTCAACACTCACGCTATCCATACTGGTTTTCAATCCAATACTTGCAAAAAATACTGGGCCAAACAGCATATATGAATTAATATCCATTTTTTGTGCAATATATTCTGAATCACGAATAGAGCATAAAATAATCCCAGCTACATACGCCCCTGTAATGTCTGCAATACCAAAATATTTCTCCGCAATATATGCCATGCCAAGGCAAAAAGCAAATCCTATTATCGGAATTCTTCTTGTATGCGGATACTTGGTATCTACAATTTTAAAAATACGATAGCTGATATATCCTGCAATAATGGCAAACGCAAAAAAGAAAACGGTATTTTTTATTACGGACACCGGATTTGAGTCTGGACTTTTAAATCCAATTACAAATGTCAGCACAATAATACCAATTACATCATCAATAATTGCAGCACTCAAAATTGTCGTTCCGACTTTTCCTTTCAGTTTTCCCATTTCCTTCAGCGATTCTACGGTGATACTCACAGAAGTTGCAGTCAGAATCGTACCGACAAACACGGCCTTATAAAATGCCTCTGATCCCCATGGGGCTACCCCATAAAAACCCATATAGAGCAACGCACCGCATACAAGCGGGACAAATACACCTGCACAAGCAATCAAAGCAGCAATGGGACCTGTCTTCACCAACTCCTTCAGGTCTGTCTCTAAGCCTGCGGAAAACATTAGTAAAATGACACCAATCTCAGCCATCTGTGCCAAAAAATCAGACTGCGCAACCCAGCCCAAAACGCTTGGGCCAATGATAAGCCCTGCAATAATTTCTCCGACAACCTGTGGTGCCTTGCATTTTCTTGCCGCAATTCCAAAAAATTTAGCAGCTATAATAATAATTGCTAAGTCCTTAAATACTAGATATGATTCCATATTTCCCTCCTCAGTTCTCCTCTGTAATTCTTTTTGGTTATTTTTTTAACATCCCTAACTTTTTCAATTGCTGCACACCTGTTAGTTCAAATCTCACAGCCATGTATGTCCCCTCCTTTCTCTATCCAAATATTTTTATATAAAAAATATAGCACATTTTGCTGTCTTTCGTAAAGTACAAACATTCTGTTGTATTTCCTACTCTCTTCAAAAATTGTTACAATTCACACTTACGCCAGATTTCTCATATACTTACAACGATTTCGGTGTGAATTGCAACAATTGATGCACACAAAATGCTAAAAAGCACGCATTTTGGCGCTTGATCCGACGCCATGCAGCAAGTGCATGGCGCGGGTGTGAAAAGTAACCAAAAATTAACCTTCCGCCGACAAAAAATCAACGGAAGGTATCAAAAATTCTATATTACGATTTCACATTTTCTTGTAAAAGGAAAAATTTTTGTGCAATGAAATTGCTGACTGCTGTCTCATTTCTCAAAAAACGCGAGCATATGCTCACTCCATTCCCTGCAGGAATGATCATACCCCAATGCAACACCATGATCCCCGGAAGGATAAATTTCACACAAATGCATAACGCCTGCCTTTTTTAACGATTCCTCCAAACGAAGTGTATTGCTTGCTGGTACACATCCGTCATCTTGGTTGGCAAAAGCATATGTTATCGGATAATCGGGCGTAATATGCTGTTCAACTGACAGTTTTTCCCGAAGCGCTTCTTTTCCATTCGTCAGACTCTGCCAGCTTCCTTCATGATACTCTGTCAAAAAACTGACAACAGGATACAATAAACCTATTTTATCAGGACATGCCATAATCGTTTGGTATGGTTCCTTTTTGCACTTTGGCAGCATTATCAAAATTTCATCTTTTAAGTCTCTATGCAAAAACGCTTCACTTGCACAAAGATGCCCGCCGGCAGACGCACCAATCACCAGAATTTTTTGGGGATCAATCCCATATTCTTTGGCATAACGCCGGATATGCATTACTGCCATTGCCAAATCCATCTGTGGCAGCGGATATGTGTTCGGCCGTATCCTATAATTTAAGACAAATGCTTTATATCCTCCGTCGCGTTCCATACGCTGTGCAAGCAAAACTCCCTCTGTATACGAAGAAAGCATCTCATAACCGCCGCCAGGGCACAAAATCACCGCTGGTCGGTTAAATTCCATTTTTCGTTTTTCCTCTGGCACAGCATTCGTTGGATAAGGAGGTATCGACCCGCTGCCAGATGTATGTGCAAATGCGATATTGTCCACTTTCGGATTTCCCGTAAAAAGAAAGACACTCTCTGCATCATTCAGGTCCGCGTGCGGAATCCAGTCTGTCTCCTGCTCATTCCACAATGGTACAAAACGAAAACGCTTTTCCAAAAAAGTGTACATTAGTATATTGGCACATTCCACAAAAGCATCCGCAAAAAAGGGCGCACCCCATTCCATGGTAACCTTTTTTTGTATCTGCCGCATCGTATAATGTGCATACTCTGATGTTATTCTTGCAGTCCAGCAGGAAGGAAATAAATTTCCAATACTGCGCCCAATAGGTTCTGTATTCATGATTTCATCAAATCTGTCATCTAACGTAAATGTTTTCATTACCTTACCTACTTCCCATTTAGCCAAAATTTCAAACATATGTTTTATACGCACTTAATATGCACTCACAACAATTCGAATATTTTTCACGCTGTCTCCAATACCAAGTCTGTACATCTTTTGCGCACTGCCTTTCACTGCTATCTTTATCTGTCCTGTTTCTTCTGGCATCAAATAAATTTTACCAAATCCGACAAGCTCTTTTGCGGGGTACAAGTCTTTTCTGTCAGCTTCTTTTACGGACAAATTCAACACCGTTGTTTCCTGATTTGCCATGCGGTAAACCTGTATGGTCTCCATTCCTGCATATTGACCTGTATTGGTTATCCTGCACAGGACATATCCTTCGTTGTCTGCTTCTTCGTAGACAGCATCCTCATAAACAAAATCGGTATAGGACAAACCATGTCCAAAGCAAAATTGCGGTTCTACTCCAAAGGTTTCATTGTAGCGATACCCTACAAAAATACCTTCTTTATAAGCAACTTGCTTTTCTTCTGCAAATTCTCCAAGTGTATGTGCAGAACAATCTGTATGTTTTTTATAAAATGTCTCCGGAAGCTTTCCCGACGGATTCACTTGTCCAAACAGTATTTCTGCCAAAGCAGTTCCGCCTTCCATACCTGCATAATAACTCCACAGAACTGTCTGTGCACGGTTAATCCATGTTCCCATTTCTACAGGACTTCCTCCCACCAAAACAATCACCATGTCTGGTTTGACATCTAACAGCTCTTGTATCAGCAAATCCTGTTCATATGGAAGCTTCATATCCTGGCGATCCAATCCTTCACTGTCATAATCATGGTTTAATCCTCCCACAAAAAGAACTGTGTCATATGCCTTTGCTGCTTCCACAGCCTTTTTGCGCAGCAGTGTACTCTTTTGTGCAAGTATCTGATCGGCTTTCTGTATTTTCTGCCCGTGACCGCCGCCATCCTCTAAACTCTTTTCCTGCCAGTTTCCATCTTGTTCAGATTCCTTTTGCTCACTCTCAT
The DNA here is from genome assembly GCA_910586585.1 of uncultured Lachnospiraceae bacterium. Classification (GTDB taxonomy): domain Bacteria; phylum Bacillota; class Clostridia; order Lachnospirales; family Lachnospiraceae; genus COE1. The sequence goes on along the minus strand of CAJUKA010000177.1, from coordinate 2,845 downwards.
ACCCCTTGACAAAATCTACATGCACGTTGCCCCCTAGCAGCATCTTGATGCCCATAAGCGGTGAAATCTCATAAAGTGCCTTGATTTCCGCACTGCCGCCACCATTAGAATGAATCCTTTCTGCATTTTCTCCAACCAGCAGGATTTTTTGCATCTTTTGGGAATCCAACGGCAAACAATTTTTGTCATTTTTGAGCAGTACAATAGACTCCCTGGCAACCTCAAGTGTTGTTTTTCGATGATCTGGTGCATTGTATGTGCCACTTTTGCGTTTCCGCTCTTCCCTATCGTCTATCATATGCAGTTTTATCATAAGGCTCAAAATACGCAATACCTTCTCATTGATATAATCTTCTGGGATACTTCCTTGTTCCACTGCTTTTTTAAGCGGATCTGCCATAAAATATGTGTCAAAATTATCTGTCACAGACATTTCAATATCTAATCCTGACATGGTAGCCTGCTCCGTATCATGAACACCGCCCCAGTCTGATATGACAACACCATCATATCCCCACTCTTTTCGGAGAATATCATTGAGAAGATACTTGCTCTGGCAGCAGTGTTCCCCATAAATTTTGTTGTATGCTCCCATAATCGAAAGACATTTTCCTCTTGTCAGACAATCATAAAAAGCTGGGAGATAAATTTCCCGAAGCGCCTTCTCATCAATCTCCACATCAACCCAAAGGCGTTGTGTTTCCTGATTATTTGCCGCAAAATGTTTCACACAAGCAGCAACATCCCACTGCTGCACTCCTTGAATAAACGGAACTGCCAACTCACCAGTCAAATATGGGTCCTCGCTGAAATATTCAAAATTTCTGCCGCAAAGAGAGCTTCGCTTGATATTAATTCCTGGTGCCAAAATGATATCCTTCCCACGTCCTCTTGCTTCCCCGCCAAGCACACTGCCCATCGCAAATGCCAAATCCCGGTTCCAAGTAGCCGCCAGTGCACTATTACAAGGCAAATACGATACTGCATCGTCCGAATATCCCACTGCCTTCCAATGATCGGGTTCAAATTCCTGACGTACTCCCATTGGACCGTCTGACATCACAAGCGGTGGAATTCCCAGCCGCTCTACTCCCTGTGTAGAGAACAGATGCGCCCCATGAATCATGCCAACTTTCTCCTCAAGGGTCAATTGTTCCAAAAGTGCCTTCGCCTTAACCCTGACCTTATTTTCATCCATTAATAAAAATCTCCGTTCTCTAAAAATTCCCCACAACTGTTACATCATTTTCTGCAATCTTAAGGATTGTATCATTTCCCTGCTGTTCTATCACTGCGCCTTCTGCTTTTGACAAAATACAATTGACAAGGCGCACACTGCATCCTGACGCACCTGTTATATGTCCAGTTATCTGATGCTCTGTTCTCTCAAATACTGCTTTTGCAAGCTCCATTCCTGCCTGATATACCACTGTCTCTGCCTTTGTTTCCAGATGAAATACTCTAAATTCCATATTCTGCTGGAAATGATATGCTGCATTATCAAAGGATAAGCCAATTGGAATAATGCTGTCTGCTTTTACCCAAAGCGGAACTGACAAATATCCATGATGTTCTTCTCTCCAAACTCCTCCGGTTACTGTTTCTCCTGTTAGATAATTCGTCCAGGTACCTGCCGGCAGATAATACTGTGCAATCCCCTCCTCGTTAAAAATAGGCGCAACCATCAGACAATCTCCCTGCATATACTGTTTATCCAGATAACGGCAGTTCCAATCCTGCTCAAACTCTAATGCCATACTGCGCATCATCGGAATGCCTGTCTTGGAAGTAACAACGGCGGCGCTGTATAGATATGGCATCAGTTCTAGCTTCAGCCGCGTGAAAAACCGCACAACATCGACTGCTTCCTCATCATATACCCAAGGCACCCGATAAGTAGTGCTGCCATGAAAACGGCTATGTGTGGACAACAGACCAAACGCTGCCCATCTCTTGTATACATCTGGTGTAGAAGCATGCTCAAATCCACCAATATCATGACTCCAGAAACCAAATCCACTGCTTGTCAGAGACAAACCGCCGCGTAGACTTTCTTCCATAGATTCATAGCTTGACCAGCAGTCACCGCCCCAGTGCACCGGAAATTTCTGCCCTCCTGCTGTTGCAGAACGCGCAAATAGTATCGCTTCTTCTTTTCCCCGTTTCTTCTCTATCACCTCATAAACGGTCTTATTATACAGATATGTATAGAAATTGTGCATTTTCACAGAATCTGCACCATTAAAATATACCGCATCTGTTGGAATACGCTCACCAAAATCGGTTTTAAAGCAGTCTACACCCATATCCAACAGTTTTTCCAGCTTTTCCTGATACCAGCGGCAAGCCTGCGGGTTTGTAAAATCAACGATTGCAAGTCCAGGCTGCCACATATCCCACTGCCACACATCGCCGTTTGCACGTTTCAAAAAGTATCCTTTTTCCATACCTTCATCAAACAATACAGATTCCTGCCCTACATAGGAATTGATCCAGACACAGACTTTAATGCCTTTCTGTTTGATTCTTTGGAGCATTCCTTCCGGATCTGGAAATACCCTATCATCCCACACAAAATCTGTCCAGTGAAACTCCCGCATCCAGCAGCAGTCAAAATGAAATACAGAAAGTGGAATCCCACGCTGCATCATCCCATCAATTAAACCCATAACAGTCTCTTCATCATATTTCGTCGTAAAAGAGGTTGAAAGCCACAGTCCAAAAGTCCACTGCGCAGGCAAAGAAGGTTTCCCGGTAAGGTCTGTATACCGTTCCAATGAGTATGTATTGACTACCCACATAGACAAGGGGCATATCCATAACCACATCATATTTTGTGCGGTTG
>CAJUKA010000176.1 GCA_910586585.1 uncultured Lachnospiraceae bacterium | reverse complement strand
GAATTATAAGGTGAGTTAAATAAGGCAGTTATATGAAATTTGGAGATGGGAAGCAGATAAAATGTTTAAATGCGTATGGAAAAGAGAAGGTAGGTATAAATATGACAAACACTAGACTTGAATAGGCATGGAATGGTCTAAAAGTGGTTATATTAACTTGTGCATGGATAATGGTTTTTGCGAAATTAAATCTGGTATGATTTATTGAGATAATAGGATTATTTATATTATAACACAAGAAATTAGCAAATTGTTATGCTATGGTGAATTTCATTAAAGAGCAAGAATCAGATGAGTGTATTGAAAACTGTATACTTTTTTGCGAGTTGGATGTAAAACTGTACTTTAATTTCACTCAAAGCTAGAATATTTTTAATATTAGAAATTTATATGAATACTTGACAGTTGAAAGTTCTCAATAAAAAATAACTCTTTCACATGAATTTATGGTATCCTTAAGTTACCAATACTTAAGAAAGATACGAACCACGGAAAGAGTTATTTCATGTATGAGTTTACCATACTTTCCAGTGGTTTACCATACGATTATGATTAATTTTATTGAAAATGTTTTATTCCTCTTTGAATCCTGTTTCTCACGTAAAGCCGCTTTCCGCTGGTTTATAACTATTACTATAGGACTTATGCTTCGTTCTGATAAACTTGGCGTTACCTCTGTCATATGTGACCTTGCCCTCTCTCCCGACTGCTATGACTCCATGATACATTTTTTTCGTGCTTCTTCATGGTCTCTGGATTCCATACGCAGCTGCTGGTTTTCGGCTGTCAGGCAATACGCTCCCTTATATAAAGAAGGAAATATCTATATCCTTGTAGGCGATGGCGTAAAACAGTCCAAGGAAGGACGCAGGATGCCAGGTGTGAAAAAACTGTTTCAGGAATCCGAAAATTCCGCAAAGCCGGAGTACATCCACGGGCATATGTTTGGCGGACTCGGTATCCTGGCAGGAAACGTACGCAGCTGGGCATGTATTCCTTTAAGTATCCGCCTCCATGATGGTCTCCAGGCTGCCATGGGGTGGAAAGGCGCTGTTGTTTCTGGCGCTTCCCATGTAGTGCAGATGGTGGAAGATGCTTACTATGCTGCCCGTATTTTGGGAGATTCCCTGCTCCTGCTGGACAGGTATTTCCTCACGGTTCCAGCCCTTGAAAGACTGCAGCTTCTTAACAGCAGTGGGAACGTGCGCATGGAGATTGTTACCAAAGCGAAAAAATCTGCTGTTGCATTTGAAAAACCTGGTCCCCGTAAACCCGGAAGGGGACGGCCGCCAAAAAAGGCGCTGCTGTTCACCTCAAAGAGCTGTTTATATCCCGTGCGGGAGAATTTCAGAAAGCAGAAACGGAACTTTATGGTAAAAAGGAATCCATACGGTACTACTGCATTGATTTGTTATGGGGACAGAAGCTGTATCAGGAACTTAGGTTTGTCCTGGTGGAAATGAATGGTATCCAGAGTATCCTTGTAAGCACCAGCCTTACACTGGAACCATTATCCATTATTCGGCTTTACAGCTACCGTTTTCGTATTGAATGCACTTTTCGGGAACTGAAACAGCAGGTTGGTGCGTTCTGCTATCATTTCTGGTCAAAGCACATGCCCAAACTGAATTATTACCAGAAGAAAGAAGAACTGTCTCCACTTGAATGCGTTGAAGGGGAAAAGTCCCGCAAAAAAATACTGGCAGCTGTGCGCGCCATAGAAATGCATATGGCACTGTCCTGTATTGCAATGGGGATCCTGCAGAGCATAGCTATCCTTTATATTGGAAAGGTAAGTTCCTGTCAGCTGCGTTATCAGAGAACACCTTCAAAAGGAAGAGTATCAGAAGCCACTGTCATGAGCTATCTGAGGAAACATTTTTTCCGCCTTTTAGGTCAAAGTCCAGAATTACGTATAACGCAAATAATTCAAGAGCTACAGAACGAGTCAGGAATCTACTGGGATTCACTGGCTTCTTAGTGGTACAAACTTTTTACTCTCAAGTATGAATATTATAAGGATTTATTATGAAGACACTAAAAGATATGAAAATTTATGAATATTTAGATGGTTATTGTACTGCATTTATATGGTGTGTAAAATTGTCGTGGAAAGTTTCTCACATTTATACATTATTGCGTATAAGTAGCGCAGTTTTGCTTCCTTTAATATCCATAGTGATTACATATATTAGTAAAGATGTGATTAACTTGCTTGTTAGTGCATTGTATACAAGAGAAATGATTAATTCACTACTATTTCTTTTTGCTATACTTTTGCTGGTAACATTATTGCGTAAAGCAATACAAACTATAACTCAGTATAGTCAAATTATGCATGGAGAACTCATTAACGAAGAAATTTCGTTAATGATTATGGACAAATCATTAAACTGTGATTTGGAATATTTTGATAATCCATCATTCAATGATAAACTAGCAGTTGCGAATCAAGATTCACATGTAATTGCTAATATTTTGTGGAATGCTATTTCGTCAGTTAGTGCATTGGTATCATTTGCATGTGCTTTCATTGTAATATGCCAGAAAAATGTATTTTATGGTATTGTATTATTGGTCTCTGCTATACCATCTTCTTTGGTATCAGCTAAATATACACGTTCTTTATACAGGTTAAGTGTTGAGCAAATAAACGGTCAGCGACAGATGGGTTATACTCAAAGTCTTTCCTCAGATAAACATTATGCTCAAGAGATTCGATTGTTTGACATGGGAAAATGGTTAAAACAGCGATACACAAATATTTTGCAAAAGTTATTAGTAGAAAGAAAAAAGTTGAATCGTAAAAAAGTTTTAATAATGGGTGTTTTAGAATGTTTGCCAGAAGTTATAATTACATTAATTAGCATAGATATTGCATTTAATATATTAGACGGAAATGCTACGATTGGTGATTATATTTTATACACTGGATTAATAGCACAACTATGGAATGCAGTGTATGCACTAGCATCATCTGTTATGGAAATTTATAGTAATAGACTAAGAATTGAAAATATGAAGTTTTTAAGTCAGTTTGAAAATCATGTAAAAGACTGCGGTAATCTTAAGTTGGATGAAGTAAAAACCATCACTTTTGATAAGGTGTGTTTTACTTACCCGGGGTCAGTATATTCGACATTGAATGATGTGAGTTTCAATTTATGTAAAGAAGAAAAGGTGGCTTTGGTAGGCTTAAATGGTTCAGGTAAATCAACACTTATCAAACTATTGCTACGTATGTATGATCCAAATAGTGGAACGATTTATATAAATGATGTAGATATAAAAAAATATAAAATTTCTGAATTACGTTCAAATTTTAGCGTTTATTTTCAAGAAATGATGAATTATAGTTTTACAATTAGAGAAAATTTTGAGGTTACAGATACAGATTTAGAAGCATCCGATGTTCTTATTGAGCATGCATTAGCAGACGCATATTTTAGCGATTTGCTTGATCGTTCGACTAAACGTTGTGACGCAAGCCTTATGAGATACTTTGATTCGGAAGGTATTGAACTTTCAGGAGGTCAATTTCAGAAATTGGCGTTAGCAAGAGTATTTTATCGTAAACATTCTGCACTAATTTTGGATGAACCGTCATCTAACTTAGATCCGAAAGCAGAGAAAAAAATATTTGAATCTATACAGACAATTGCACGAAATAAAATGACAATTTTTACATCGCACCATTTATCGAATGTATATTTAGCAGATAGAATCATTGTGTTAAAAAATGGGGAAGTAGTAGAAGATGGCACACATGAAGATTTATTAAAAAATAATAAATTCTATGCGGAGTTATTTCATTACAAGTCAGAAAAGTATAAATCAATGTAATATAATATAATTTATATTGTTAAGTTTTTAGGGAGTGCCATATAAAAGATGGTGTACCGTAGTGAAGTAGAAAATTTTACTACGATACCTTTTTTGATGTTAAGTTTGGAGTGATTGTTGGTTGTTTCCTTTTATGTTGGAATCCGATTAAAGCACTGGTTGGGATTGCATGGTTTTGCTTGTTTTGTGGAAAAGTTTACAAACACACTTGACAAAACGTCTCTGAGCTTATGGTGGAGTTTACACAGTAAATCTCCACCATGCAAAACCTATATGATTGTCAGTCATATTATACAAGGCAGATATATGTATCGCTATTCCAAAGAAATCGTGGATAAAGGAGAAAGTAAGTTTGGCTATATGCGTTCTATGGATGATGTGTATTTTTCTGCGGGATATTTATTTTCTTATGGTGCATATGTATTTGGAGACAACAATACCAATGCAGATGATGTTGGATTTTCCAAAGGAAACGCACAGTTGGGTGCCAATGTAATCTTACAACAAGCCTCCTTGATGAATGAGGACTGTATTGATAATTCCATTACAGTAAATGCCTACAGTAAGTTAGCCGATGGAACATATTTTGCAACAATGACAACACCTGATGTATACTCACTTTTTCTTAAAGAGTTAGTGCTTGTATATGAAAAGGAAGGGATGTCAAAAGAGGAAGCGACAGCAAAGGCAGAGGAGAATCTAGTTATCACTGATGTGCCTAAATTGCCAGCAAGCGGTGATTTAACGGAGGAGAATCCAGAGTTGATACCATTAAAAGCAATGGGAGGTATTAATGGATATGCAATTAGTGCTTACACCAAATCGCCCAATGCATGTCTTGCTTTTGTGGAGTTTGCTACCAGCTATGATATAGCGATGAAACGCAATCAGTATCTAGGAACTGTTCCAGCAAGAGAAGATGCTGCCCAGACAGCAGGAGGGGTGTCTGAGATTATCTACAAAAACCTGGATGAAGGAAACGTTGTTGTCATGCCATCAATCCGCGCTGTTGAGCAAGTATGGACACCAGCAGGAATGTTCTTTCAGGATTTAGCGAAAGACGCTTTTCGTACTTCGGACAAAAAATATTCATCTGCGGAGCAAATTCAGAAAGGGCTTGAGGCAGTGGATAAGCAGATTTACGACGTAATCTATACACTTGTGGCAGAATAGTTATTAGTGATTGATTGATACGGCAGGAATGGGGGGATTTATATGAAAGGATTGCAGGATTTTATAAAAAATGCAGGAAAAAATGTAAAACTGAGTATGTGCCTGATGGGGCTAGGACAGATTTTTTATGGTCAGATTGGGAAAGGTCTATGTTATCTGGGAATCCTTGTACTGGCAATTGCATATTTTTTGTACAGAGGATTTGCGGATCTGGCAGGACTTTTTACATTGGGGACAAAAGAGGCAGACACATGGCTAGATGTTCAGGGCGACAACTCTGTAGTAATGCTTCTGATGGGGATATTAGCTATTATCGCGTTGCTATTTTTGGCATATTGTTATATATCCAATATTATGGATGCATATGAGACGCAAAAAATCTGTAAAAAAGGCGGACAACCCGCAAGATTTCAGGATGATTTAAAACAGTTTTTGGATAAAAAATTTTATAAGACAGTATTGTTTCTTCCAATCATAGGTGTGTGTCTTTGTTATACTACCTATTGTCTTTATGATTGCCAGATTGTATTTGGATGGTTATTTTCTTGCCAGCGATACCGATTTATTAATTAACTGGCTCTATAATCTTTCTATTAACAATAATTACTACAATATTGGTGCAACAATCAGTTTGGTAATCTTTTTGATCACTTCCATGATTTCACTGGCGATATACACTAGGAGTTCATCTTACAGAGAGGAGGATACATTTCGATGAAAAGCATGAAAAAAATACGTATTTTAGATTCTGTGGTGACACATGTGATTTTAATTGTGGTGGCTTTCATTTTTTTCTTTCCCTGTTTATGGCTGATACTTGCTTCTTTTAGTAAGTCTGGTTCTATCTATCCGTTCAAGGGATTTTTCCCTAGCGAATATAGCCTAGATACATTTCGGAGCCTGTTTACAGATACAGCAATGTACAATTATCCGAGATGGTTTCGCAATACGCTATTTATCTCGATTATGAGTTGCATAACTGGAAGTTTCCTTTTGTTGTTGACAGCATATACAATGTCGCGTTTTCAATTTAAAGGAAGAAAAGCGATAATGAAGACCACATTGGTGCTTGGGATGTTTCCTTCCTTTATGGGAATGATTGCAGTGTATATTATTATGACGCAGTTTGGGTTGATTAATAATATGTGGGGGCTAATTTTGATTTATGCTGCGAATGCACCTATGGGATATCTGACACAGAAAGGTTTTTTTGACAGCATTCCATATTCGATTGATGAGGCGGCGCGAATTGATGGAGCTACGAATTTTCAAGTGTTTTTAAAAATTAATTTGCCCCTTTCTCTGCCGATTATTGTATATACAGCACTGACTAGTTTTACATTTCCGTGGAGCGATTTTATTCTACCAAAGTTGTTGCTGAAAGAAAAGGATCTCTATACAGTGGCAGTGGGGTTGATGAGTCTTGGGGATACAGAGTTTTCTCGATTTGCGGCTGGCTCTGTGTTTATTGCGGTGCCAATTGTTATTCTATATTTTTGCTTGATGAAATTTTTGGTGAATGGTATGACAGCAGGTGCTGTGAAGGTTACTTTTCACACCCGCGCCAAAGTAGTGGGAATCATGCGCCAAAATGCTTGCCTTTTAGCATTTTGTGTGCAAAATCTGTTATAATTCACACCTCAATAACTTATAACATGATAAAAACTGGCGTGGGTGTGAATTGTAACCTGTGAAGGGATGATGTTACAAAAGTGTGGCAGGGTTGTTTCACGAAGAATAATTGAAACTAATAGACACGGCATTTTTACGAG
>CAJUKA010000175.1 GCA_910586585.1 uncultured Lachnospiraceae bacterium | reverse complement strand
AACTTTGTGAAAAATATCTTGTAATAATGGTTTTTTCCTTTCTCTTATTGTTGAATAATACCAAAACAAGAAAATCAATATAATAAAAGCAGGATTTCTCCGTTTCATGAGTTCCTGCTTTCACAATCCACCGCAAAATTCATTATGCCAGTTGTAAATCATTCTCAAGTCTTTCCACTACACTCAATGGCAAATCTAAATCCTCTGCAATTTCCTCTTTTGTCATTTTTCCTCTTTCCAGCATACGCTTTGCTGCTTCAATTTTTTCTTCATTTAAAAGCTGCTCCATGATTTTACTCATAATTTTTCGTCCTTCCTCATCTTTCTTGAAATATCTTGCCCGGTCTGCTAATTCCTTATAATTCATATCGTCTGGATCAGCACAGCTTAAATCGTGCATCAACCGCCCTAATGGTGTATCATCTTTAATCTCTCCGTTTACATATATAATATGTGCTTTATCATTAAACAACGCCCCTGTTTCTTGAATTGTCCTGTCAATATGATAAATCGGGAGATTACCTTCAAGCACATCATTCTCTGTAATAAATACCACATACGTTTCCGCCAGCATTTCCGTATCATCTCCCGGAAGAATGGAATTTGCATCCATTAAACTGCTGTTATATCTCGCACGTTTCGGCTTTGCCCCACTGTCGGCTCGTTGCAGTTCTACATCGTACTGTTTCTTTGACACATCATTTGTCTTAACATCCATTCTGATAGAACGCCCTTGCAGGTTCTTTATTACCGCCTGTACCTGTGCTTCTTTTACAACTAACTTTGCATCATTCATAATAATGCGCAGCATCAGTTCTACCCCTTTGGAATAATCTTCCAGACATTTTGTCATAAATTCGTCATCAAAATAACTCATTTCCTGTAAGCGTTCTAAAAGCAGCTTCTGTTTCTCTTCCCTTTTCTGCTCATTTGTCATATCCTATTCTCCTGTCCTTATAATATCATAAAAACCTTAATTTTTCAATGTTTCCACGCTTTTGTCCTGAAACTTAAAGACAACCTCAACCCGGTTGCCGCCATATACATAAACCGCATCTACAAGCTGTCTGACAACCTCTTTTGTAAGGTCTGTTAGATTTTCTTTTCCTTTTAACAAGTTTAACAAATCAGACTTTTCATCCGGTACTGCTGTTTCTTTTGAATGGCAAGCCCTAAGTTCTGCTTCATATATTTCTATCTGCTTATTGTTATTTTCTTTTTTCTGTAAAAAACAGTCAGCATCAATCTCACCTTTTGCATAGCTTTCATACAGTGAAAAATTGCTATCTGTAAGTTTTTGAATCTGTTCCTGAAGCTGCTCCTTTTGCTCCTGATCCGCCTTGACACGCTCCTGGAACTGATTGTTATATAAATCCTGTAACCTTCCCATTTCCCCTGCCAGCATTGCCTGATTCCTGATTGCTGACAAAACAACTGCTATGAGTTCCGTTTCCTTGACATTCTCCGGGCAACATCCCTCCTGCTTCGTTTCATAGTAATATCTGCAATAATAAGACGCATTTAATCTGCTTCGACGCTGCATATTGTGTCTGCATCCACCGCACTTTACCAATCCCTTAACAGGCGAATCCGCACTTCCCCTTTTTCTCTTTTCTCCCTCACAATATACCGTCTTATCTAAATTTTCTCGATCTGCCAGTTTTTTTATGCTGCTTGTCCGGGCATCCATGCTGTTCACATATTCAAATAATTCCTTTGATATGATTGGTTCATGTGTGCCTTCGCAGACTTCCCATTCATCTTTCGACAGGCATTTCGTTCTTCTTGAACCGACCTCAATAGTTTCCTTTTTGTGAAAAACTGTATTTCCCACATATATCTCATTTTTCAAAATTCTTCCTATGATAGAGCCATTCCACACCTTTTTTTCGCCCTGATATTTCCATTGGTAGGTGCTGCCGCTTTTCACTGCATAGATTTGTGGCGTAGGAATATCTTTCTGGTTTAAATACCTCGCCACCTCCGCCTTAATTCCACATTCTGCATACTTCTCAAAAATCATGCGTACAATAGCCGCCGCTTCCTCATCTATTACTATACGGTTATGGTCAGTAGGCGATTTTTTATAACCAAACGCCGCAAATGTAGCAAGGTATTTTCCTCTCTTACGCCTTCCCATCAGGTCATTTTTAATTTTAACAGAGTTTTCTTCGCTAAAATAATCATACATCAGATTCTCAAACGCAACATCCATATCTGGTGTCGTTCCTTTATAGTCTTTGCTGTCAAAGCTGTTATTGACAGCGATAAATCGAACATCCAATAATGGAAATATCTTTTCAATGTAATTACCGACTTCAATATGGTTTCTTCCAAAGCGTGAGAAGTCCTTCACAATGATAATGGACACTTTACCGGATTTTACATCTTCCAATAGTTCCTGAACCCCCGGTCTTTCAAAATTTTTACCGCTGAATCCGTCATCTATGTATTCCTTTATCTCAAAACCCGCAAATTCCGGTTTTTGCTCCACAAACTTGCGTAGAATGAGCCTTTGATTTGTGATACTATTGCTTTCATCAACCATATCACCATCTTCTTTTGACAGCCTTAAATACAGTGCCAGAATCATAAACAGCATAAAATCACACCTCCTTTTGCATCCAACTATCAAGAACCGAAAAGCAATCCTGATACCTTAACTTTATTTCCACCCGGTTATCAGTAAAAAGCTCTATTCTGTCAACACAGATTTCTACCATTGTTTCCGTCAATTTCCTTGTATTCTGAAAGCAAAGCCAGTCCGACAATAGTTTTTGCAAAGCCGCCTGACACTTCTTTATCCCTTTTACCTCTTTAGCACAAACATTCTCCTGTTTCCCGCATAGTTCTATTTTCTCATGATAGGTACTTTTATATTGCAGAAATGCCGCCTGTGAGATACTTCCTTCCGCATAATCTGAATATTTCTGCATATACTCTTGCTCCAATAGGTTCTTTGTACTCACAATCTTTTGTCTTTTCCATTCTGTCTGTTTCAGATTTTCTTCAAAGGAATAACGAATATCTTTTTCTATCTTTTTCTTTATCCCTTTTATCAAACTCAAATGCCTGCGTATCGTGCCATACAGAATATCACACAGCAAGTCCTCTGCAATCCACCTTGTATCACATAAATCGCAGTGATTTCTATGAGTACTGCACTTAAAAATCTTGTATTGCTCCTTTACCCCATTGACAGAGCGATAAGCGCCTACCCTGACCATATTTGCCTTACAAGAGCCGCAGAACAGCTTCCCTTGAAATATATTTCTCTCAAATACAACCGTTTGGCGTTCACAGGCAGATTCGGTTTTTTTATCCTTTGTCTGACTTAGTATCTTCTGGACAATCTCAAACATCGACTTTTCAATAATCGGTTCATGGTTATTCTCAATAACAATCTGCTCCTGTTCCGGTACTGGACTTGCCTTTTTCCCCGCAAAAAAGCTCTGCTCTGATTGATGTCTTATAACCCTTCCGATATAAACAGGGTTTTCCAGAAGCCGCTTAATTGTAGAACAATGCCATATTTTCAGCTCTTCTTCCGGCTTCCTATATACACTGCCTGTCAAAGCATATTGCTGTGGTGTATAAACATGGTTATCATACAGCCATCGGCTTATTGCATAATTAGAAATCCCCTCGCCGCACTGTTTAAATATCTCCCGTACAATCGGAGCTGTCTGCTCACAGATCATATAATTCGTACCACTTCCATTCATCTTATATCCATAAGGAATCGTAGCACTGCGATAGAACATCCCTTTTTCCTGTTTCGTCCGAAAGGTGCTTCCTACTTTCTTGGAAATATCCCTTGCATACATCTCATGCATAAGGTTTTTAAGAGAAATAAGCAAAAGTTCTCTGCTGCAATCTGCATCAGCACTATCATACCTGTCAACAATGGATATAAAGCGCACACCTAAGAACGGAAATACCTTCTCAATATAATTGCCGGCTTCTATGTACTCCCTTCCAAACCGGGATAAATCCTTGACAATCACACAGTCAATGATTCCTGCTTTCATATCTGCTATCATCCGGCTAAATGCCGGACGTGAAAAATCTGTTCCTGTTTTCCCATCATCAACATATTCTCTTACTATATTCAGGTCAGGACGTCTACTTATATATTCCTGTGCCAGCTTTCTTTGATTTTCTAAGGAGTCGCTCCCTGTATAGTCACTGTCCACCGATAGCCTTAAATAATCTCCAACCTGATATACTTTGTCAGTTTTCTTTGTTTTAACATAGTTCTTTCTATACCTGTCCGCTGTCCTAGCCATTGATGCCCACCCCCTTCATAGATGCCGGAATGTGCCCAGTAGGATTGCAGGCAATACTACTTGTAATTTTACATAAGGTTTCGTATTCATCCTGATACTTAAAGGTGATCTCAATTCTGTTTTCTTCATAAACAGTAATTTTCTCCACTAATGACAGAACGATACTTCTATCTAACGATGTGATATTTCCTTTTTTCGTAAATGTATCAATCCATTCATTCGCAAACAGTCCTTCTTTAAAAACTGTTTCTATCTCCGCCTGCAATTTTCTGATTGTTTCCTCTATCTCTGCGGACTTACGAGCAAAATTTTCTTTAAACTGCTCATATTCATCTATGGAAATAATCCCTGCCGCCAGATCTCTGTGCAAAGCCATTTCCACCTTCTTACACTGTTCCAGCTCTTGATACTTAGCAAGGATTTCCCGGTCATTCGCCACCACATCATCATAACAGGCTTCATTCTCTTTCATTAAAGTCAAAAGTTCATCCAGTTTGGCAACGTGTTCAATATGCCTTTTGATTGCATCCAGCAGTATATCTTCTACCACTGACTGGTTTATGCTGTGGCGGCTGCACCCTTTTCCTTTATTATAAGTGGCACATATATAGTATATGTTCTGTTTCGCTTTATAACGGTTACAACGTCTGACCATACTCCTGCCACATTCCCCACAGAACATCAAACCGGACAGCATGAACAAAGTTTCTTCATCCGGAGATTTACGGGTGTCAAGATTTAAGAGTTTTGCCACATTTTCAAAATCCGCCTTACTGATAATCGCTTCATGGGTATTTTCTTTTACCGCCCACTCTGTTTCCGGCTTTTCTATAACCTTATTCAGCTTATAATTGACTTTTTCACGTTTTCCCTGTTCAAGCACACCTATATAAATCTTGTTCTTTAATATGCGGTTAATAGATACCGCCGACCATTTTGCTTTTGCATTTTTCTGAAAACCGCATTTATAATTTCCCCCAAGTTGTCTTTTGTACTCGGAAGGCGCTGCTACACCAAGTTCATTGAGTTTTTCAGCGATTGCCGCCGAACTCATACCTTTCAACTTCCAGTCGAAAATCTTGCGTACAATATCAGCCGCATATTCATCTGGTATGATTTTATTCCTGTCCGTTTCCAGTTTTTTATAGCCGTATGCAACATGAGCGCCGATATACAGCCCGCTTTCACGCATAACCTCCTGATGACTTCTCACTTTGCCAGATATATCCCGGCTATAATTATCATTTACAAAATTTTTGACCGGAATCAGCAGATTTACATCGCTTTGCGTAGCTGTCAGGCTGTCAAAATGATCCAGTACAGATACAAACCGGACATGATAGGACGGGAAAATTTTTTTCACATAGCGTCCAGAATCAATGTAATCACGTCCTAACCTTGACAAGTCCTTAACAATGACCATATTCACCTTACCATCGTAAATATCCTGGCACATACGCTGAAAACTTGGACGTTCAAAATTAAGTCCTGTAAATCCATCATCTATATAAATGTCATAAAGGGTAACATTTGGCATAGATTCTATTGCTTTTAATATCAATGCCTTTTGATTGGCGATGCTGTTGCTTTCTTTCTTGTCCTTGCTCTCCCGCAAATCTTCATCTTCTTTTGACAGACGCAGGTACACAGCAGCCAAATAAGATATGTATGAAATGTATTCACCCATACCGCTTCCTCCTAATTTTATAGTGCTGACAAACCATAAAATCAGGGTTCCACATATGAATTTAGTCCTGAATATAGTTTAGCACAGATTCCCGCTTTTGTCCAATGAAGAAATACGCAATTTCACTTGTGAAAGTTTCACATTGCACTGGCAGTTTTTAATATCAGCTCCTGCAGCCGATCCGTAAGTGTCACTGTTGTATCCTCAAAGCCAATCTTAACAACATATTCCCCATATCTATAACAGTAAGGATTCTTAATCTGTTCGAGATAGTCCTTAATCTGTCCTTCCCGGCTTTTCCTTTTATTTACTTCCACTTCTCTTATATCTGCAAGTTCCTCCCTTTTTACTGTCCTTACATCCACATTTTTCATTTCTTCTATGCTCAATATACATACACCTCTTTCACTTTTCCACATTCCATTATATTGACATCTGCTTGTCCTATATGTATCATGTCCCACGCCAAATCATTATTTTTTGATATGTTTATCAATGAAAATTCGTCTGTAAGATAAACTTTCATTGATAAACATATTAAAAATATCCTCACAGGTGACAGGCGGGAAACCTGCCCACATTGGACTTGCACCATCATCTTTTCTATGTGACTGACTTTCGCCAGAAGTATCATTATCACGAAACTGTTTCTTCGCCAATAGAATCCCCTCTTCCTGTATAGGAAGTTTTCTACTCCAACACTGATATTTTTTCGCTCGTGCCTTTGCTTCAACATCATCAGATGCTTCTTCACTTTCAATTCCTTACCGGAACAGACAGTCATAGCGTATCTGCTGCGTAGCTCCACAGTTTCTCACGTCCTGTGAGGTTATTGTATATTCAATTTTCAAGG
>CAJUKA010000174.1 GCA_910586585.1 uncultured Lachnospiraceae bacterium | reverse complement strand
TGAAAGAGAACCACAACGACAGATACCGGACGTTAAAGAGGTTCGGGAAACTGGCAGAGAAGATGCAGGAAGTGGAGGACGAGGCGAACCAGATGATGGACGGGCTGGAGAACAGCTATCTGAAAAACAACCCGCCGAAGGACAAAAACTCGACAATGGAGATGTGGCAGCTACGGCAGCAGGCGAGGATGCAGGCAGAGGAAATCGTGATGAACGAAGTAGTGATGAAGTTCCATTAGAGGAAAGCGGACAACAGACAGGGGACAGTGAACAGCAGAATATAAGGCAAGCAGAACTTGACCGGGAAATCGAGCAGGAACTGAACGAGATCAACTCTTTAGGGAGTTCTGATACGCAGAAAGGAAGCTATGAACAGGCTTCCTTTTTGATTGCCCAAAATGGGGATATGAAACTGCCGGAAGAATATTCCTACCAGAAGCCGGAACAGGCGCTTACCGTTCCGCATGAGTATGTAAAACAGGTGCTTATGCGTGGCGGCGTGTATTCAGGGAGCAAAAAACGCATTTATGCGGCATTTCAGGATATTTCCGATTCGGGAGAACGGGTAAAGGCAATCCGCAGGGAATACGGACAGGGCGGTGCAGGATGGCCCCTTGAAGGGGACGGGCTGCACGGATATGACACCTTTTCTTCAAAAGGACTCCGCTTCCAGTGGCGTGAGGGCGGAACGGAAAAGGAGGGCTATGTCAACTGGAAAGCCATAGAGCGTGAACTGGGTGCGCTGATCATGACAGGGGAATATTATACCCCGCCAAAGGAATTTGATCCCGACAAGGTATCAGCGGCGGTGTGGCAGGAGGTTATGGATGAATTTTTCCAGAAAAGTTTCTGGAGTCCGATCCCGAACATGCTGTTATATGAGGTATTCACGAAAGAACTGCCCATGAGTGACAAAGTGCAGTTCATTGAAAGGATGTTCTGCAGAAACCCTTATGCAGCCAGCATATCAAACAACTTTGAAAATGAATACGGCAGATGCAACATTGAGCAGACACATGAGGGTATTTTCATTGAATATTACGATGGGAATGGCACGAAATGGAAAACGGAGCTTGACTGGTGGGACTGTGCGGCTTATGTGGAGAGCATGATAGCCGATGGTGTATATCAGACAGATGCGCCTTATTCTGAAATCGACAGTATGTTGAAAGAAAATTCTGCTGTATCGTGGATAGAGATTTTAAAAGAAGATACGGACAAATATCTTTCGGAGGATGCAGGACGGCATCAGCAAAACCGTCTGGACACGATACAGGAAGTCCTTGAAGCCAAAGGTCTGCAGGAGCGGTTGGAAGTAACATGGGATGATGCTTATGATGAAGTCATTGCAAGCGACGGGGAAACCGTATGGCACGGCAGGCAGTTTTACGACTATCTGTTTGAGGAAGTGCTTGAGTTTGGCGAAATCCGCAGGGATAGCAAGCTTACGTTTCAGGTACAGATGCAGCTTGAGCATGACAGGTTTTCAAGCCATAACCCGGACAAGACAGAAACTATCCGCAGGATAACATCTGACATGGCGCAGGCTGTACCCGCAGAAACAGAAAAGAAGGAAGAAAACCTCTGGCTGGAGCCGTTAAAGGCATATTTCAATGAGGAAATCCAGTATATTTCCGTTAAGACTTTAATCTATGACATTTTTACCACGAACTTAAACATGGAGAGTAAGGCGGGGTTCCTTGCAAGCGTGTATGGAGAGCAGAGGGAAGGCTTCTTCATGTCGGAGTATATGAACAATTCCTATGGCAAGTGCAAAATCAGCCGGGACAGGGACGGCATTGAAATCTCCTACCCACGGGCAGACGGAACAAAAGGGGAACAGCGGGTGGATTACCGTTACTGTGCTGACCTGATCCTGCACATGATAGAGAAAAATGACTATCTGACAGAGGGGATATTTGAGCGGTTCAAAGAAGCGCCGGAGGCGTTTGCCGCAATGCCGTGGTTTATGGAGATTTACCATGAGTATAAGGAACGTATGCGGCAGGAGCCGGACTTTGAGGCAGTCAGTATTGACGGGCAGACAGAGGAAATCCGGGAAGAACCAAAACAGCAGGAAGTTACGGAAGAAATACCGGAAACGCCGCAGACAGAGGAAAACGTGCAGGAGGAAACACCTGTCATACAGCAGGAAAACGGACAGGAAGATATACCCCGGATGCCGGAAACGGCAGAGCGTGTGGAGGGGGAAATCCTTAATACTGACGGGAGCGTGGCAAAGCCCGCTCCGGGCAGTCTGTTCCCGGAGGCGCTGCGGCAGGTGGAGGCAATGGACGGGGACCTGCGTGACGCACTGGAAATCTATCTGACGAAATGTTCCGCAGTCACGCCGTACCAGCCGTTTTTGCAGATGGTGTCAGAAAGCAGCCTGGCAAAAGAGGATAAGCTGTATTTCCTGAACCGCACCATAAACCACATGAACGATAAGGAGCAGACGAAGGCGTACCATAACAATGCCTACGGTCTGGTGGAGTATGTGCAGAGCAGGAATTCTTTTGTGGCGGACTTAAAGACACAGGACGGGGAGCGGAAAAAATTTTCTGTAACCTACGAACAGCTTTATTCCATCATGGAATATTTGATACGGGCAAAATCGTTTGTCATACAGCGGAGAATCAATGAATATACGGCAGAATATGCCAGAACGCCTTATGAGAGGAAATCTGCTCTGGAAAAACAGTTTGAGGATAAGGTAAAAAACCTCAAAGACAGGCAGCGCAGGGGAAATTTCCATTTTGAGGACGAAGAACTTCCTAAAGGCGGACAGAAAACAAGATACCAGTGGAACGTGGAGGCAATCCGGCTGTTAAAGCAGATCGAACATGAGGGCAGGAACGCCACGCCGGAGGAACAAAAGACACTTGCCCGTTATGTGGGGTGGGGCGGCATACCGCAGGCATTTGACGAAAAGAATGAGGGCTGGCAGAAAGAATATGCAGAACTGAAAGACCTCCTTTCCACATCGGAGTATGAGGATGCAAGGGAAACCGTCAACACGGCATTTTATACTTCCCCTGTCATCACACAGGCAGTCTACGGGGCACTGGAAAAATTCGGGTTCCAGAAAGGCAGCATTTTAGAGCCGGCGCTTGGCGTCGGTCATTTTTTTGGGACGCTGCCGGAATCCATGCAGGAAAGCAAACTTTACGGCGTGGAAAAGGACGACATCAGCGGACGGATCGCAAAGCTGCTATATCCGAAAGCACAGATAAAGATAAGAGGCTTTGAGGAAACACAGTACCCCGATAATTTTTTTGATGTTGCGGTGGGCAACGTGCCGTTCGGGGACTACAAGCTCTATGATGCAAAATATTCAAAACACAATTTCCGTATCCATGATTATTTTTTTGCAAAGACACTGGATAAGGTCAGACCGGGCGGCATTGTGGCGTTCATCACAAGCAAGGGAACGCTTGACAAGGCAAACCCTTCGGTAAGGAAATACATTGCGGAACGGGCGGAGCTTCTTGGGGCAGTACGTCTCCCCAGCACCGCATTTAAGGATAGTGCGGGAACCGATGTCACAAGCGACATTATCTTTCTTCAGAAAAGGGAGCGCAAGATTGTGTCGGAGCCGGAATGGGTGCATCTTGGCAGGACGGAGGATGGCATTGCCATCAATTCCTATTTTGCGGGGCATCCGGAAATGATGCTCGGCACAATGGAATATGACACCCGTATGTTTGGGAACGGCAGCAAGTATACAAGCTGCGTCAATCATGATGAAAACTTTGACTTAAAAGAAGCGCTGAAAACGGCAGTCGGGCAGCTTTCCGGCAGGATTACCGATGTGGCGGAGCTTGCGGGGGAAGAAGAAAAGACGGAGGACATCATAGAGGCTGACCCGGACGTGAAGAATTACACCTATACCTTTGTGGACGGAAAACTCTACTACCGTGAAAATTCCGTCATGTACCGCAAGGAAGTGTCGGCGACGGCAGAGGAACGCATACGGTTCATGCATGAGATCCGCACCATCACAAGGCAGCTTATCTTTATCCAGACGGAAGGGTGCAGCAGTGAGGAACTGGCGGCACAGCAGAAATTATTAAACGATAAGTATGACACCTATGTGAAAAAATACGGTCCGCTGACCGGGAGGGGCAGCAGCCAGGCGTTCCGTGACGATGCGGATTATCCCCTTTTATGCTCCCTCGAAGTCGTGGACGAGGACGGGAAGGTGGAAAAGGCAGATATGTTCTACAAACAGACAATCCGTGCGAAGAATCAGGTGGAGCGTGTGGAAACAGCGGTGGAGGCGCTGAACGTATCCGTCAACGAGTTCGGGGCAGTCAATATCCCGTTCATGTTAAGCATCTATGAGCCGGACATCAGCAAAGAAACGGAAAGCCTGCCGGAAGGCAGCGCCCTTTCACCGGATGCGGAGGGCAGCATTCCGCCGAAGGACATGGCGGAAGTAAAACGCTCCGTACTCTTAAAAGACCTTGAGGGGCTTGTCTATCTGGAACCTACGGAATACAACCCCGACAACTTAAATATGGGATGGAAAACAGCGGATGAATACCTGTCCGGCAACGTCCGTGACAAGTTAAGGATTGCGGAGGCTTACCAGAGGGAGAACCCGGAGCTGTTCGGCGCCAATGCAGAAGCATTGAAAAGCGTACAGCCGGAGCGTCTTGATGCGTCTGAAATAGATGTGCGCATCGGAACCACATGGATTGAGCCGGAGGATTATGAGCAGTTCATTTACGAGCTGGTGAAAACACCATTCCGGGCAAGGGCGGTACGTTCACAGTACACAAATTCGGGAATACAGGTAAAACTTAACCGATACAACATGAACTGGTTCATAGATAAAAAAAGCATGGACAACCATTCCGTTGCTGCGACAGAGACTTACGGCACAAAGCGGATTGACGCCTATTCTATTTTTGAGGAAACCTTAAACCTGCGAACGGTTACAGTCCGTGACAGGATAGATGACGGGGGAGGAAAGTACCACTATGAGGTAAATAAGAAAGAAACAATGCTGGCAAGGGAAAAGCAGAACCAGATGAAGGAGGCTTTTAAAAGCTGGATATTCAAGGATCAGGAACGGCGGCAGAAATATGTGGATTATTATAATGAGACATTCAACAATATCCGCCTGCGGGAATACGACGGCTCACACCTGACATTCCCCGGCATGAACCCGGAAATCAAGCTGCGTGACCACCAGAAAAACGCAATCGCAAGAGTCCTTCTCGGAGGCAACACCCTGTTAGCGCACTGTGTAGGGGCAGGGAAAACATTTACCATGATGGCGGCATGTATGGAACAGCGGCGGCTCGGTCTTGCCAACAAAAATGTCATTGTAGTGCCGAAATCCATTGTGGGGCAGACAGCAGGGGAATTTATGCGCCTATACCCGTCCGCCAATATCCTTGTCGCAACGGAGCGTGACTTTGAGAAAAGCAGGAGGAAACAGTTTGTGTCCCGCATTGCAACCGGGGACTATGACTGCATTATCATGTCGCACTCGCAGTTCGAGAAGATACCGATCTCAAAAGAGCGCAAAGAGCGTATGCTTGAAGATCAGATACAGGAAATCTCCTATGCGATTGATGAAATCAAGTCGGAAAACGGGGAACAGTGGACCATCAAGCAGATGGAGGCACAGAAGAAAAAACTGGACGAACAGTTAAAGGCACTGACAGATGAAAGCAGCAAGGATGACCTGATAACATTTGAGGAACTCGGCATTGATTCGGTAATGGTGGACGAGGCGCATCATTTTAAAAATTTGTCGATCTTCTCAAAAATCAACAACGTGTCGGGCATATCCAGCACAGGTTCAAAAAAGGCGATGGATATGTACCTGAAATGCCAGTACCTTGATGAAATCAATGACGGCAGGGGAATCGTGTTCGCAACCGGAACACCCGTGAGCAATACCATGTGTGAGCTGTATGTCATGCAGCTTTATCTGCAGAAAAGGACACTGGAACGGATGGGGATTTACCATTTTGACTCATGGGCGTCAAACTTCGGGGAAGTGACAACCGCACTGGAACTGACAGTGGAGGGCAGCGGTTTCCGCTTTAAGAGCCGTTTCAACAAGTTCACAAACGTGCCGGAGCTTATGACTTCCTTCCGTGAGGTGGCGGATGTGCAGACACCCGACATGCTGAACCTTCCCGTACCCGCATTAAGGAGCGGAAAGCCGATTATTGTGGAGAGTGAGCCGGACTGGTATGTGAAGCAGATCATGGAGGAATTTGCGAAACGTGCAGAGGCAATCCATAACGGCGGCGTTGATCCCAGTGTTGACAATTTCCTGAAAATCACAGGGGAGGCAAGGCTTTTGGGGACAGACGCAAGGCTTCTGGAACTGGATGCGCCGAATAACCCGGACGGGAAACTGAATAAGGTAGCAGCGAACGTGGCAGCCGAATATTTTGCCGGAAATAAGGACGGTAAAATCGGCTGCCAGCTTATTTTTTCGGACATCGGCACTCCCAAAGCCACATGGACGCCGGACTGGGCAGAGCGCATCAAGAACGGCGGGCAGTTTGACATTTACAACTATCTGAAAACCGAACTGGTAAAGCAGGGAATCCCGGCAGAAGAAATCGCTTTTATACACGATGCAAAGACCGACGCACAGCGGGAGGCGCTTTTCAGGGATATGCGGAGCGGCAAGAAGAAAATTCTGATCGGCTCGACAGACCAGTGCGGGACAGGCGTAAACGTGCAGGCGCACATCACGGCAATGCACCATGTGGACTGCCCGTGGAAGCCCTCAAGCATTGAGCAGCGGGAAGGGCGTGGCGTAAGGCAGGGCAACGAGAATGACGAGGTGGCAATCTACCGCTATGTCACAAAAGGGACCTTCGACGCATATTCCTGG
>CAJUKA010000173.1 GCA_910586585.1 uncultured Lachnospiraceae bacterium | reverse complement strand
GGCAGTCCAGACCACCAGCAGGGCTGGTGGTTGAGCCGGATGAGCCGTGATTTGTTGATAAGATATCCATAACACTCCTCCTTGTATGTGATGCAATATTAACTTCTTTAAATCATATTATCACATATAATTCTTTCCACATTCTTTCTGAAGCAAAATGAATTCTTACAAATTTGAAAGATTTTTGATACATTATAATAACTGCTATACGAATCGTTTTATCTTGGAAGATAGATAAAAAACCTTGTTCCTTTCCCTAATTCAGACATAACCTTTATATACCCATTTTCAGATGAAATAATTTCTCTTGCAAGATATAGTCCCACACCTGTCCCCTGTATTTGATTCACAGACTGCGAACGATAAAATCGTTTAAAAACAAGTGCTGATTCCTCCTCAGATATCCCAATTCCGGTATCTGCTATCTCAATGCAGCAAAACATTTCATAGGGTTTTATAGCTATTGTGATACCGCCTTTGTCTGTATATTTTATGGCATTTTCAACAATATTCCCCACTGCTTCCATAGTCCATTTTTTATCATATTTTGCCCAATAACTATCTTCGCCGCGATTATCATCCGACTGCATGTAAGTAAACGACAATCCTTTTTGCAGTGCAAGCGATTCATACTGATGAAAAATCTCGTCTGCCAAATCCTTTAAATGATTACGAACAATATTTACTGTGATAATACCTGTTTCAAGCCTTGATAGCTTTACCAATGATGCTATCAGAAACGTTAGCTTTTCTGCCTGCTGGTGCAGTGCATCAAGATTTTGATAGTCTTCATCGCATGAGCTGCTCTCCATCAACATCTCACTGTACAACAAAATATTGGATATTGGCGTTTTCGTCTGGTGTGAGATATCTGTGATCAACTCCTTAATTTTTCTCCGATCCTCTTTTATATTTTGGGAGGATATCTGTGAGGCACGCAGGTAATGCGAAAACTTGCTTTCAAGTGCAGAAAGTTTTGATTCATCATAAACAGTCTCACTAAAAGTCCCTTCTATCACATGGTCAATCATAGTATTCAGATGTTCAAATGTTTTCAGGGTATAGTATCTGTAAATTAGCACAATACAAATCGCACAAATTAGTATGACACATGATATATAAAACATTTCGTTTTCCTTATCCTTTCCAAGTATATCCGATACCATATATTGTTTTGATATATTGCTGTGCAGATAGTTTATCCCGAAGTCGTTTAATAGAAACAGACAATGCATTTTCGTCAACATACTCCGCCCCGTCTGTCCAGATAAAATCTATCAGAAAGCTGCGGCTGAGCGTAACCCCTCTATTATTTACAAGGCACCACAAAAGTTTTTGTTCTGTTTTGCTCAGTTCAATCAGTGTATCTTTGTAGGAAAATTGCATTTTAACAAAGTCAAATACATATGCATCAATTTTAACTGTCGTAAGCTCTCTCTTTTCAGCATTAGATGATTCTTGTGTCTTTTCATTTCCGCTTATTTCTATGTTCCAATTTCTAAGCTGTGTATTAACGCGCGCCCGCAGAACAGCCAAACTAAAAGGCTTTGTAATATAATCATCTGCACCTGCTTCCAGTCCTGCTACAATATCCATCTCTAAGTCATTTGCTGTGAGCATAATAATCCTTGCGTTGCACATTTGCTTTGCTTCACAAAGAAAATCAAATCCATCTCCATCAGGCAAATTTACATCCAGTATCAACAACGCATAATTTTTCTGCCGTATTTTGGCGCGCGCTGATTTTAAAAGCCCACAGCTCTCCGCTTTAAGTCCTTGAGACAATAACGCACGGCACAATCCTGCGGCTAATGTCTCATCATCTTCTACAATTAATATTTCAAATGTATTTTCCAATATAAATGCTCCTAATCTTTTTAACTTGTTGCTACTCCTGATTATACCATGCATTGTCTGCTTTTGAAAGCATTACAAATTTCAAGAAGCAAAAGCTTGTCACCCCATCGTTTCTTCTGCTGATATCTTTTGAAAATTATCACATGCAAAGAAATCATTAATTGAAACCTTTAAAGCTTGAGAAAGTCCCCATAATTCTATGTCTGTAACAGTCCTTGTACAGTCTTCAATTCTGGAAATAGACCCTCGACAAATATAAATGGCCATGGTTTCTAGTTTATCTGATAAATCCTGTTGGCTCATTTTCAATGCCTTTCTGTAAAATTTAACCTTTTTTCCCACCATATTTTTGGCTTCTGTGTCAATAATTCTCGCCATAAATTTCATTCTCCTTCTCTCATATTTTTTAAAAATGTCTTGTCATAGGACAAAAAATATGATAGGCTGTTTTTAGAAATTTATTGTCCTATCATAGGACAATATGCGCAGAATTTTCAAAAAAATACAGATATTCTTAGCACTATTTTGTGCCTGATTTTACCAAAAATACCATACATGAACTGTTACAAATGGAGGACTTTTAAATGGACTTAAGAAAAATATTATGTGTAATGGCTGTTTCGACAGTTACTGCAATAATAGGCTTATCAGCAGACGTGTCATCTTTTGTACATGCCAAGGATGCTCAATTTTTTGATTTAGATGAGATTTTAAAGCGTGAATATACACTTTATCTGAAGAAAGATTATGCTGGAATGTATGCACTGGAAAAAACAGATATGTTTAAGAATTGCGTACAGCAGATTTTGATATCTGGCCGCGACCGCTACATTTGCGATATTGATGGTACTGTCAAGGCAATGCTGTATATTACTTCTGAAAAGGATTATTATTGGTATTTTGGTCAGATAGAGAATCATCTGCGGCATGGAACAGGAACCACTATACAATTTGCTGAATCAAAAACGTATGTTTCTTTCTATACAGGAAAATATTTTATGGACAATCCATATAATGTAGAATTACGGGAAAAGCTTTTGAATTTCTGCTTGCTTCATTTTTGATACCTCATTTTTTAATTCTTCCATTTTCTTATTACCATAAAAAAATCAATACTCATATTGACAATTGAAGTATATACTGTTAGAATTACACAAAACAAAGGAATGATAAACTCATGATTAAACTTTCAATAACAATGAACAAAATGAACCAGCAACAGCAGCTTATTGTCAAAATTGACAACGGGCTTTTTGAGTTGTGTTCATAACAAGTGTCCTATCTTAGTTAATCTGAACCAAACGGTCAAAGGCTCGATGCGAGTTTTTGGCCGTTTTTATTTTATCGAAGCGACGTTATCCTTTAGTGCCATCGCGCAGCGATTTAAATTTAAAAAAATTATTTTTTGGTGTCAGTTTCGATTTCTTTGGGGCGTCGGCTCTGGGAGAAGCAGGTTCGATTCACAGACAGGTATCAGCGAAAGTATTTCAGACTTTATACAAAAATGGATATATCAAGAAAATGTCTATGCCTCAGTTTTATGATGAAGAAAAAAAGATGTTTTTAAACGGCAGACAGGTAACAGGCAAATGTCCTATACCAGGATGCACTTCGGAAAAAGCATACGCCGACGAGTGTTCATTGGGACATCAGTTTTTGCCTTCGGAGCTTATCAATCCCATCAGTTGCTTATCAAATAAACAACCTGTCCTTAGAGCAATGTCATTAAGATAATCGTTTCTATGACTAAGAAAAAAGCCCACCTTCTATATACAAAACAAATAGGTGGGCTTTTTCATGTTTTTATGGATTTTAGCATTATGGATTATAAATATTTCCCAATTCGCTTTCATGTTTCCAATGTCTCTAAATGTAACAGTAATGAATGTTTATCTTTCCGTATTTTCGGACAATTTGCGAATTGTTTTTATAAATTGGAAGTTAATTATCCAACTGTCTTGTGATTTCTGTTAAAGCTAATTGTAGCTGGTACTCATTTTCCTCACCTTTTAAATTTGTTGTCTTTAATCTAAAAAAAAGATTATTCTGTAATTCCTCAATCTCTGCTGCTGTAAGAATATCGCCGGATGCTTTTCCTATTTCACCAGCAATGCTTATTGTTCCCCCGGTCATATCTTCTACGCTGTTAGAAAGCAAAATCCTTTCATGATTATCAAATGGGATATAAAGGGTCATAGAATAACCAACAACATCTGATAACTCTCCGTCCAGATTTCCACCGTAAAAAATTTCTTCTGTAGAGGACAAAACAATTACACCATTTGAAATTGAAAAATTAGCGTTTTCTCCACAAAAAGAATACACGACAAGTGATTCCTTTTCTGAATCTTTGCCACAACCTGACAACAAGACACAACACGCTAAGATGGTAAATAATATTACAGATATTTTTCTCATGATTTTTTCTCCTCAACCTCCGTTTTTTATTCTGTTAAGTTCCCTGACGAATCGGAATTATATTATTTTTTCTTTTCAAATGCCAGTACCATAAGTACTATTGAATAAATTACGCCTATTAAAGCTATCACTACACCACAAAATATTTTTTCATAATTATATCTAAAGATACTTTCAATATTCCATGTTGTGCAATTTGCCGCAAAAGACATTGATAACCCAGAAAAACGAATGCGACTGGTGAAGCAGAATGGCAGATAGCTATAATGATACTGAAAATTATTCTTTCTGTGTTCTCAATTAAAGAGCAAATTATCACAAAAGTGTAAAAGAGTTGCCAAGCGATAAAAAGAACCCCTAACACTATTGCAATCCAATGAAACATATAAGTACTTCCATAAATTTTGATTTATATATAATTATACTATAGTTTGTATAATTCCGAAAGAAGAATATTTATTTTTGCATATTATAGCAATAATATTCAGAAAATGGATATAGTTTTTCTAAGTATTTGTTTCTTCCCAACCCCATTCCTGGACGATTTGGAAAAATTACTGAATCGTTCAGGAATGGGGTTGGGAATTTTCTATGAAAATCTGTCTATCGGTATTAGGAGTGGCTTTTTCTCGTTGTTTTTCCATGGTTTTCCGGCTTATGCCAGAGAAAACCATGGAAAACATAGTCTGCCTATCATAAACAACAGTTGCAATTATAGGGGGGAATTATGGAATTTTACGTTTTTTTATGGTCAACAGCATAAAAATAGGACGTGGAAATTTAGAGATTCTCAATATTCCATAGATTTTCCTCTAAAAATTGTTACATAGAGCGTACTTGTTATATTTTGATTTTCTACTTTCCTATTGCCTGACCTTTGTAAACAAAGGAATTTTGGGTTATATTCGCAGAACATGTTATATAATTTCTATGCGTCCCCCAGTCGGCATGGGCGTTAAGTTATGAGAAGGGAAGGAAAGACTTAAATCTTCCTTCCCTCCGGGTTATGATGACACCCGGTATGTAAAGCCCGCAAAGCCTTTGGCCTTCAGGTTCCGTTTGTTTTGCCTATCTGGTCTGACTGGTACGATATGCCGTCCGATTTCCTCTAACAGCTTCTCATAGTACGCACCTTCCGTCCTGAAATACTCCCGGCACAAGGCCGCCGCCATTTTAAAATTAACATGATAGGCATAAATCCCTTCTTCCGGCTGACGTATGACCGCTTCACGTGCTATACGGCTTGTGAAGTTGAACATGGTCATTGCCGCATACATCTCTTGTTCTGCAAAACAATCACTTTTGCCATGCAGATTTACAAGTCCCATAGTGTATTTCAAATCCCGGAAACTGGATTCGATACCCCAGCGTAAATGGTACAGTTCTCGGATATCCTCCAGTGTGAATGCATTCGGCAGAGACGTGGCTATCGTCTCAAACACACCGCTGTCCAACTGGAACCGGACAATCCTCAGACACATGGGATACGGGCTGGGGAAATCCCAACATCCCCGGCGAGTTTTGCTCCCCTCTTTGCTGTTTTTCGGCATTTGAAGGAAGATATGTTTCTTCTGTTTATCCTCTTTCGTCTGCGTAGTGCTGACGGTAAAACGGATAACGGTATCCAGTTCCAACATAGGGAGACGTGCCACTTCCCTCATTGCGGAACGGTTATTTTTTATGCGGATTAGGAAATCCAGATTTTCCTTTTCCGCAAGATGGGCTAACAGATTATAGGACTCAAAGCCCCTGTCCCCAATTATGAGAGTCTTTTCCTTGAATGTGTTACGCCTGACAAGTTCAATTAATGCGCCGATTTCGTCT
The DNA here is from genome assembly GCA_910586585.1 of uncultured Lachnospiraceae bacterium. Classification (GTDB taxonomy): domain Bacteria; phylum Bacillota; class Clostridia; order Lachnospirales; family Lachnospiraceae; genus COE1. The sequence goes on along the minus strand of CAJUKA010000173.1, from coordinate 806 downwards.
TTCTGCGGTTCCGGCTGTATCACCGCTTCAAGATATACTTTATTCAATATGTCATACAGCGGTGTCATATGCAGTTGGTTATATCCCTTCGGCGCGCCGGAATGAACCACAAAGCTATCCGACTTTGGGTTGCGTGGGATAGAAACTGCTGTTCCGTCTACTGCAAAAAGCCGCAATCCCCGGAATGTCTCACTGTCAACGCATTCTCCATTGAACCTTATGAAAATATCACGGAACACATTGACTGGAATCTGCGCCCTGCGTTGCGTTAGGGCGGAGGCTGACACGCCATACCCTGCCCTATGGAGTTCTTTGGCAAGAGAGCCGCCCTCCGCTCCGATTAAAATGTGAATGGTCTCCCTAATTGACAGTTTGCTTTTTCGGAGGGATTGCTCTTTTCTGTATGCCTCTGCTATACGATTGATTACGTGGCAAAGTTTCTCCTTTATATTCATAGTTTAACTTCTCCTTTGGTATTTTCAACCGCCGGACAAAAAAGAACGCCAAAAACAAACCCAGGGTTGGGTATATCATTGACGTTCTTGTTCGCTATGATTATGTACTTTTACTTTTGACTTCTCACTTCTTGCTTTTTTATATTTTTAACTTCTATAATATTTAAATGATTGACTACTAACTTAACGAATCCTTTAAAAATGTCTGACTTCTCATTTCTATGCGAACCGCTCGTCACAACGGTTAATATAAGTATAGCCCATAAAATATTTTTTTCAAGGCTACTGACCCTTATTTCCAGATTAAACGCATGAATGAAAAAGACATACATTTTTTGTGTTTTTTTGTTA
>CAJUKA010000172.1 GCA_910586585.1 uncultured Lachnospiraceae bacterium | reverse complement strand
CTCGTCCTTTTTGTAGCCATATGGCGCGCTGGTTGCAACGTACATTCCGTCAAGCACCCTTGCCCGCTTTGCGCTCCGCACCTTTTTGGAAGTGTCCTTTGCGTAAAGCTCGTTGATAATGTTGCGGAATGGCGTGAAGTCTGCCGACTCCTGCCTGCTTGTATCCACCACGTCATTGATTGCAATGTAGCGCACGTTATGTTCGGGAAAGTATACTTCGATGAACACGCCTGTTTCAAGATAATTCCTGCCAAGCCTTGATAAATCTTTTGTGATGACGCAGTTTATCTTACCGCTTTCTATGTCGGCAATCATTTTCTGAAAACTTGGTCTTTGGAAGTTTGTTCCTGAATACCCGTCATCGACATAGAAAGTCGTGTTGTTTATGCCGTTTTCCCTTGCATAGCGCGACAGGATTTCCTTCTGTGTCTGTATGCTTGAACTTTCCTGCACGTTCCCGTCGTCCCTTGACAGTCTGCAATATAAAGCTGCCCTGTATGTTGTTTTTGTGGTCTGCCCTGTCATAAATAATTCCTCCATTCGTGACAAGGCATTCCGCTATTCAGTTAGGTTTATTATACCGTTTTGCCCGTCACCTTTCAAGATGATTTTTGTTGGATTTTTGATATTTTCCCGTATTTTCCATGATGCCCTGTAAAAATCTGTGTTTCAGCCCTCCTGCATTTTCCGTCTGATATTATCGAGTGCAACATTTCCGAACACTTCTGTCATGTCCTGTTTCCCAACATAGACGGGCTTTGCAATAACCCTGACCTTCTTTTTCCCGCCTTTTGCACCTGTTTCCTTCCTGTCTGTTTTTTCCTCCCTGTTTACGACCATAAAATTACCTCTGCCCTTTCTGCGGTCATTTTACCGCCTGTGATATTTTAATCGCTTTTTTTTCCCTGTGTTGGGGGATTACTCTCCTTAAAAGCGGCATTGAAGATAACCTTTCACCAATGCCGCAGCCGCATCATGCCTTTTCCGTATCCGTTTCCCCTGTCAGTATCTTTTTCGCCGCATCCCTATTTCCCTGCCCAAGTTCAGAACGGTAATTCTTACAGCCGAAGAATATGGGCATACAGCGTTCCATGATGCGGTCATAAATCCTTGCGTGTTCCACGTCCTGCGGATTTTTCAGCGTGTCAAGCTGAATGTTTGTTGTGATGATGAACGGCTTGCCGGACTTGTACCGTTCATCAATAACCGTATAAATTGTTTCAATAGTGTACTGGCTTTCCCGCTCAATCCCCATATCGTCAATCACAAGCAGCGTGTAGCGGTTCAGGCTTGCAAGGTACTCGTTCCTCTCCGCACTGTAAAGACCGCCAAGCGCATTTAATATCTTCGGGAAGCTCGTCATCAGCACAGGTATTTTCTGCTCCAGCAGTGCATTTGCGATACAACCTGCAAGGAATGTCTTTCCCGTCCCCACATTTCCCCAAAACAAAAGCCCCTGCCCTGTCTGCGCCATTTCTGAAAAATGCCCCACATACCGCCTTGCGTATACGGCGTTTTCCTGTGACGCATCACACCGTTCAAAGGTATAATTATAAAATGTTTTGTCCTGCAACCCTGCGCTTTTCATCTGCTGGATACGCTGAAGCTCCTCCTCTGCCCTGTGTTTCTCACGTTCCCTCTCCATTTCCTCCGCCGCACACCTGCAAAGACAGCAGACAATGCGTTCCTCTCCCAAGAATGAGATTTTTTTCTGCTTTTTTGTGTGGCACTGCCCGCACATCAATAATCCTGTATCAGCGTTTATGTAATCATCAGCCGCTTTCATTCCCTCATTTTTGGCATCTCCCATTTCTTTCAGCACTTTATCAACAACCGCACCGATCATAAGCTGTCACCCTCCTTAAAACTGCCGTTATAGGAATACCCGTTCCCTGATTTCTGCTCCTTTTTCATGTCCGCCTTTTTCCAGCGTTCCATAGTGGCTAAATGGTTTTTGTATGTCTTTCCGGTAGATGCCATGTACTCCGACAGATGCTCTATCATGGACTGGTAATCTGCCGGGAAGTCGCTTTTAAGCGTTTCCATCTCCGCATCCGTAAGGCTGACATTCCCATACCTGCCATAGAAATTTGCTTCTTTTTCCCCATTTGTGGGTGGGTGTGCGCTTTTTTCTCTCTCACTCTCTTTTATATAATCTCTATTCTCTATACTCTTATCTCTATACTCTGGTGGACAAATGTCCAAGGCAGTGCGGACATTCTGCGGACAAATGTCCGCTTTTTGTCCCCCTGTATCAGATAAGCCAATCTGCAAAGGCGTGGATTTTTCCTTTTCTTTCCTGAGCCTTGACAGCTTCTTGCGCTCCCCCTCCGTTGAGGATTTCCCCACCAGCGTTTCAATCTGGCTCATGTAGATCGTGCCTGTGTCTGTGGTTTCCGCAAGCCCAAGCTCCAGAAAAATTTTTACCGCCCTCTCCACGGTGCCGACCTCATGCCTTGTCAGCGTGGCGATCATCTCCGTTGTCAGCGACAAATGCTCGTTTACCTTCAAAAAACCGTTGAACTGCAACGATTTCAAATACATCTTCATCAGGATATTGCTGTACAATATCCCGTCTTTCAGGCTTTCAAGCAGGACAATGGTATGCTGCTCGAAAAAATCTTCTTTCAGCTTTAAAAAATAATACTTCCTGTTTTCTGACATAAAATCCTCCTAATTTCTGTTAATAAAAAACAGGGCAGCTATAAAACCTGCAAAGGTATCGTCCTCCCCTTGTAGGTTTATAACTGCCCTGACGCTGTGCGGACGCAGCGGTTAACGCCGCGTAAATCTGCCGTTTATAAAGACTGTTCCTCTTTTTTGGCTTGTTTTGTGTTTGCTCCGTAATGCTGTGATTTGTAATCATCAACACTTTTTTTATTGTCACTAAGCTTTGCCTTGAGTGATATTCTTGCTGTTGTTTTTACCTGTTCGAGATTTTCTTGTTTCTGCTCTGACTCCTGCAAAGATTTTGTGACTTTTTCCATAATCCCTTTTGCGGGTTTCAGAAATTTTTCTCTCAGTGTTTCCAAACGCCTTACGGCATAATCCCGCAGTTTTTTATCGGCGGTGCGTTCCGGCGCAGAAAGCCATTTTGAATAGTCATCAAGGATTTTTATGTCCGCTTTCTGTGTTTCCTGCCGGACGGTATCGGCAACGACCTCACAGGCTTTTTCATACGCCTGTCCCGCCACCTCGTCAACCAGCGTTTCCATGTCTGCAAGTTTCATCGTGACTTTCTCAAGCGCAGAATGTTTTTCCATGATTGCAGCATTTTTCTCCGCAATCAGTTTATCCTGTTTTTCAATCACCTTTTCCCTTTGGGAAACAGCCGTTTCCGCCTTCTGGATTTTTTTCTCCTGTTCTTCTATGGCTTGGGAAGTGTTAGTAAGGATTTCCCTCTGCACAGAGATTGTTTCTTTCTGTTTTTCAATAATAAAATCCTGTTTCTCCAAATATCCCCTGCCGCCATATGTCGGTTCAGTCTGCATATGGAGATTATACTTTTCACAGATACGGAAAAGCATTTTCCGGCACTCCGCATCAAAGGTCTGTTTGCGGTTATTGTTCCTGCCTTTTTTCTTGTCGGGATCAGGTAATGGTACACCTAATTCTTCAAGTGCTTTTTCCTGTTGGGGACACAGCTCTCCGTATTTATTTTTACAGTCAAAAACGTGCCTTTCATGGATATGGGGAGTACCCTCATCAAGATGTAATGCCCAGTCCAGTATGTGTACATGAGAACCAAATTTTTCTTCCATCTCTGAAAAAAATTCGGTTGCAATTTTGGCTAACACTTCTCCCGATACAGACTCATCAATCGTGCCAATCTGATAGATGCTTTCCTCTGGACACGTTTTATTATTTGTGAGTAAATCCGTCACTGTCCTGTTGCGTTCCGTATGCCTTGTTTTTTCATTTCTTTCGTTCTGTGCCTGTATATGGTCTGCGTAATGCTCAAAATAATAAATCTGCTCAATCTTTTCAAAAGAGTAATCATTTTCTTTATCATGCTCCCTTATTTTTGCAGAGGAAAATCCGGTGTAACAATCCCAATAGATATTCTGCTCTGCACGTTCCACATCTATATGCCCACTGTTCTCAATATCAAACCTGCGGTCATTGTGCTTTGGATTGTAAATGCCATTTTTTCCGGCTCTGCCGTTATGCCTTGTCAGTTTCATTCAATCGCCACTTTCCTCCCTTCTTTCGAGTTTCTCTCCAACGGAAAATGCCTGTCCTCCTGCACGCAGGGGACAAGGCATTTCCTTTCATTTTCTCCCATAAGCGAAGCTTGGGAGAAAGGCAGCTTTGCTGCCAGTCCTGCCGTTTTCAGCGTCAGGCAATACCCAGTATGAAGTGACGCAGGCATCACTTCTCTGGGCAATGGCTGCCGCCCTTGACCTGCTAAGAGGGCTGCGCCCTCTTAACTCCCGCCCACGCAAAACCACGCCGATTTTTATTCCATAAAATACGCCCGATTTTGCGTATTCCCTTCAAAATACACTGAAAGCTATTTTGAAAGAAATGAATCACAGCCGTTTCCGTTTTTCTGCTTTGGAAAGCACAAAAAGGACGGCTACAAACCATTACGTTCATAACCGCCCTTACGCTGTTTTTCCATACAAAAGAATACAGTTTATACTTTCCTACGCACCGCTGTAATCCATTTGATTGCAGGAGATAAAACTCCTGCAATTTTTTCATCTTCTGTACCCTCCTTGTTGATAAATGCCTATAAAATTTCCTCTTCGCCAAATGATGGAATAGGCAGTAAAACATCCTGTATCACTGCCTGATAAACCTGAAGTTGTTAATTTTCCGCAGGAAATAATAACTCCAAAATATGGATTCCCTCTTTTCCACCCATATTGATAGCATCTGTACAGAATTTACAATAGCAAACTACCCTCTCCGTTTCAATCTGTTCGCAATGCTTACGAAAATGCTCAACTTGTTCTGCTGGTTCCATGGGGGTAAACATATGAGGGAACTGTTCTACATATCTTTTATGAACAAGTGCCGCATTGCTCTCAGTACAAGGGGAAAGCAAATTAACGCCGCAGAATTTTGTTGATTCAAAGTTTTCTTCTAATTCAACAACTTTGATATTCATTTTATGGAGCAGAGAACGGACTGTATCTTGTACATATCGTTTTTCAAATGCTATCCAACAATCTTGAATGGTTATTTCTTCTCCATGATAATCTGGAAATTGGAAGTCAGTATCTTGGTCAATTATCTGCCACAAAAACTCAATGGAAGCTTCCGTATTTTCTTCTATGACTGCTGCACAATTATTACACACTATAATCGCTGTGTCCTCTGAAGTCAGTTTCTTGTGATTCGGTCTACAACATCCGATTGGTGTTATACCAAATTTTTGGTTTATATATGTTCTCGCCTTTTTGCTGGCTTCTTTAAACTGTGCTGTGGATTTACAGCTTGGAAAATAATAGTATGCCATTTTTTCTTGCTCCTTTCTAAATAACGATTTGCTGCTTTGATTATAACACTGCCAACGACCTGTTTCAAGCTACAGTTCGTGAAACCGCTAATGTTTCAATCCATCACCACAAAAGGTAAAAGGAACTTTTTTTCTATTTTTTAATCAATAAAACCACATACAGGTGGCAGTCCATTACGCTGCCCACATCGGAATTGCACCGTCATCCTATGACTGGATTTTGGATAAAATCCAGAAGTATCATTATCACGGATATGCTTCATCGCCCCGCACATCTGCTGTGCATTTTGTCAGGTTTTTATCGCTCCATGCCTTTGCTTCAATGCCTGTCCTGCATTTCCTCACGTCCATTCCAAAACTGTTTTGGAACAGGCATATCGTGGCGCACCCACATCGTGGCTACACATATCCTCACGTCCTGTATGCCATGCGATATTCAGTTGTCAAAATCAGTTCCACATATGGAGAAATCCCTCCAAAAGTCCGCTTACAGTTCCAGCTTATGCGCCCCATATTTCCGAAGGATACGTTTCAGGATTTTTTTATCCTCCCCCTCCGCCGCATTATACTTTTTTTTGAGCCATTCCTGCTCGGTATACGTGAGCGTATTGTTGTACGGCTTATAGTTGTCCATAATAAAAATTCCCCCGCCTGCCCCCAACTTTGTGTATATGGGATAGCCATAAGAGAGAGATGAAATATCCCTTAATATTGTGCGTCTGGTGACGCCAAATTCCTGTGCCAGCTCTTTCGCCGTGGCGTGACCGCTGACCACAAGAATGCTGATAATCTCCATCCTGCGGTCTGCGGCGGTCATGCTGCTCCCTCCTTTTGTCCAACCCCAGTTACATTCTACACAGTAAATATGCAAAAACCTTTCCTATTTAAAAAATTTTTTCGAGAAAATATTTACCAAAATTTAGCCGTTATATTTCTATATTTTTGTACAGTCTGCTGTATGTATTTTATACAGACGAAAATAGCTGTCAAGAATGTTTGCGTAAAGTTTATTCTTGGCAGCTATTTGAGATTCTACTTCTTATACATTGGAAAGACAACGAACCCATCAAAGCATAACTCAAACAGCCATCATATTTCTAAATATAAAAACAGTATAAATGAATATTGATAACTTTATGGGCAGATTCATTGACGCTGTTCAGGCTTATTATAATTATGGTTCTTTGGTTCACAATAAAAGATAAGCATCCTCAAGCATTTCCTCACAAGAACTACATTCAATTGGGGCTGCACTTCGCTAACTAACTTTTAGTTTGAACTATGCAAATATGAGTTGTTAAATACCCCAATCTTGACTGATCATTTGCAGCTTTACCATATGCGGGTAAATATTGCCTGTGTTCATCAGTTCCCCCGGCGTTCCCTGTTCTGCAACCGTACCGTCTGAAAGCACAACCACTTTATCCGCGCCGCTTACGGTACGCATACGGTGG
>CAJUKA010000171.1 GCA_910586585.1 uncultured Lachnospiraceae bacterium | reverse complement strand
ACTAGCAAGGTGGTGGAGCTGGAAGCCGAGGAAAAGAAAATATTTAATGCGTTGTTTGATCCGGGGACAAGTCCTGAACAAATAGATCAAATGATTACAATGTTTGGCAAACAAGAGCAGTTATTAGGAGTTATTAATTCAGAGCATCTGCTTGATAATCCGGTATTAAAACAGTTTGTTCAAATCAATGATTATTATAAAGAAGAAACAATGAAAATCGAGCAACTCATAATCGAATTAACAGGAAGATGTAATTTGCGATGTAAATATTGCATTTATAATGAATATTATGAGGGGAACAGGAATTTTAATACCAATGATATTTCGTTTAAAACAGCTAAGAAAGCTATGGATTATGCATATCAGCATAGACACTCTGAGCATTTGTCTATTACGTTTTATGGTGGTGAACCTTTATTAAATTTTGAGGTTATGAAGCAATGCATAGATTATGCTTTAGAAAGTTTTGTTGATTGTAATTTGGGTTTTTCATTTACAACAAACTTGACTCTCATGACAGAGGAAATGGCAGAGTATTTAGGCAATGTGCCAAATCTTAGTATTGTTCTTAGTATGGATGGACCGGCGCACATTCATAATATGGCAAGAGTGTACAGCAATGATAGACCAACTTTTGATGATGCGTATCGTGGATTGAAATTAATTGCGAAAGCTGCTAAAAAATATGGGAAAATATCTTTAATGTTTAACGTGGTATTAATGCCGCCATACAAAGAAGAAAAATTCAATCAGATTAGTGATTTCTTTTCAAATTTGGAATTTTTACCTTTAGGTACGGAGGTTCGAGCCTCATATCCAAGTAAGGGAACTGTTCCCAAAAGCTATTATATCAATTTGCAGGAAAAAGGAGATTCCTATATTACTGATACAAATTGGTATGAATGGGCAGAAAAGAAATCGGAGGGAAAAGATTTTATTAGCAATAAATTAAATTTATATTCAAACATTTTAGAGGCATCATTAATAAAGATACATAACAGACCGGTATATGATACACCTATAGGAATCAGTTATCGTAATGGGTGTTGTATACCAGGTCAGCGCAGACTTTATGTATGTACTGATGGAACATATAAAGTATGTGAGCGAGTTGGAAACTCTCCGAGTATCGGGAATGTTGATCAGGGTATAGATGTGTATGCTATAGAAAAATATTATCTTAAGAAGTATGACTGCGAGTCAATAAAATATTGTTCAAAGTGCTGGGCATTACGATTATGCGATATATGTTATGCACAATGTTATGATGAAGAAGGAATAAACATCGGTGAGAAATGCGGCTATTGTGATGACACAAGGGAGAGACTTAAAAGCTGGCTGATTAAATATTATGAAGCAGTTGAAGAAAATATGGATTTAATACATAAAATTGATAAAATTAAAATTTCTTAGTTATAATCGGGCAGTTTAAACAGAATAGGAGGAAAAAACATGAAAATTGTAAATCCATTAAACAAAACACCTTTATCACCTGAGACTATGGTCAATTTTGGTTGTCATTGCTTTTGCTCAAGCGGAAGTGAAGATTCAAAAGATGGTACCTGGGTTCCTTGGACACCTAATTGTTCATGCAGTTGTGGTGATGGCGAAGATACCCCGAATTACAATGCGAATTATATGGAAGCACATAATGCTTAATGTATAAACATGTATTCACGGCAGATGAAATCTGCCATGAGTATCGTGTCAACGTAGCACAGAGCGGCATATTTCTTTATGCGGTTGTGCGCATCATAATATACTGAGTGATTAGTTTTTTCGACTGCCAGTATAAGTAAGAATAATTAACAAAGCTGCCCGTTTATGAATACTTTTATGGGATATGCAAGTATGCTATAAAAGATTAATTAAGGATACTGGAATAAGAATCAATTTATAGTTTTTATTCTAGTATCCTAGTGTTTTTACTAAAAAACACCACTTTACAACTTTTTTAATGGATAGATAATCTTGTCCAAATCCTTAAAAATACTATTTTTTCTAATTCAAAGGGTGCAAATTTTGCTATAGGATACAATATTTGATACTAAAAAGTTAAAAATTTCCGCCAAAATACTATTTGCCACTTCGGGATTAATCTTCTAAACAAAAAAATTAGTAGAACCAATTAAGCTTTCTTAATTATGGGTGTCTGGAACAATCAAATTATTAAAAAATTGTAAAATGGCGTAAGAAAAATAAAATAATAAATATTAATAATCATTTTAATAATTAATTCGTTATTATATATAGGTGCAAAATATTAAAGGAGGAATTGGGAGGAAGTGAATGATGAAGAATTAGTTGAGCAGATAAAACTTGGAAATGATAATGCCGCGGAAGAGTTGATTAAGCGCTATTACTCCTCCATTTTACGCTATTGTACATGGCATTGTTCTAGCCTGGAAAAAGCGGAAGATTTAACGCAGGAAACCTTTTTGAAGTTATTTATGAATATACCGCAATATGACACTGGTAAACGAGGTTCTCCTCAGAAAAGCTTTAGATTATACTTATATACGATTGCGAAGCATCTGTGTATTGATGAAAACAGAAAAATGAAAGTTTATTCGCTGGAGAATGAAGAAAGTATCGTTAGCGAACGCAATGAAATTCTTCAAATAGAAAACAGGGAAGACATTAAACGTCTTATGAGTGTTTTATCATCAGAACAAAGAGAAGCAATTATCTTACGGTTTGGCGAGCAGCTAAGATTTAAAGAGATTGCAAACATAATGGGGTGCAATATGCGTACAGCGCAAAGCAGAGTTAGAAAGGCTTTAAAGATTATGAGAAAGAGGCAGGATTATGAGAGATAGAAAATTGGAAGAATATCTTCAAAATTCTTTAGAACAAAAAATACAGCCCATAAGACTGGAAGAAACGATTCAGTTATGTACTGAAATTGTAAAGAAACGGCGAAAATTCCAAGAGGAAAGAACAGGGTTTTGGAGCTTTTTATCAGATGTTTTTCGATTTGAAGGGTTAACCATATTTGGATTACAGGCTGTGACATTGTTTATTGTCTGTATGTTAATTGGGACAATAGCTGATATTCCAGCTTATATACCTGTTTTTATGCCATTATTTGTACTGGCTGTCATGCTGGTATTGTTCCGTAGTCAGTTTTGCGGAATGGGTGAAGTAGAAGCAGTGACAAGAGCTTCAGGAGCACAATTATTATTGGCGAAGCTGATACTAGCCGGAGCCGCAAATCTGATATGTATGACATTGCTTTTATATTTTGAAATATATTTATTAAATTCTTATGAGAATATTGAGCAATTAATTTTGTATTGTCTGGTGCCATATCTCATCTGTATGACCGCCATGCTGCGTTTTATCAGATTGCACAGGAAGAAAAATATAGCCACTTGTGCAGCTGCAATTTTAAGCTTGTGCTTGTTTTGGGGAATATTAGCGAAAGAGCTGCCAGAGTTATACGAAACATCTGCCATAGGAATATGGTTCATTGCTTTTTTTGTTTTTGCATTGTTTTTTATAAAAGAAATATATTTCATTGAGGAAATGAGAAAGGAAGGGAAAATATATGGAATTATCAATTGACCGTTTGACAAAGCATTATAAAAATAAAATAGCAGTAGATTGCGTCAGTGCAGCCCTAAAACCGGGAGTCTATGGACTTTTGGGAGCCAATGGAGCGGGAAAGACAACACTGATGCGAATGCTGTGTGCTATTTTGGATTCAACTTCCGGCGAGGTATTCCTGAATGGGAAAGATATCATTGAAATGGGGGCGGATTATAGAAATGTATTAGGGTATCTTCCACAAGATTTTGGATATTATCCGGGCTATACCGCGATGGAATTTTTGATGTATATTTCTGCTCTTAAGGGGATACCAAAGAACATTGCCAAAAAACGGGCAGTAGAATTATTGGAAGAAGTGGGCTTAGACAATGTTGCTAATAAGAAAGTAAAGACTTTTTCCGGTGGCATGAAGCAGAGGGTAGGAATTGCACAGGCATTACTTAATAATCCGGAAATTCTGATTTTGGATGAGCCAACAGCCGGATTAGATCCAAAAGAGAGAGTGCGTTTCCGCAATCTGCTTTCTGATTATGCCGAAGATAGAATCGTTATTTTGTCTACACACATTGTTTCTGATATTGAGGCAATAGCAGATGAGGTCCTGCTTATGAAAAAAGGAAAATTTGCATTACAGGGCAGCGTTCCTGAATTGATTAAAAAGGCAGAGGGAAAAGTATGGGAACTGACGGTACTACAGGAAGAAACAAGAAAGTGGCAGGCAAAATCAACGGTTGCCAATTTAAGGCATGAGGGTGGGCAGGTAGTGCTCCGTATCATTTCGGATGATAAACCGAGCGAGATGGCTGTTCCATGTGAAGCAGCGTTAGAAGATTTATATTTGTATTATTTTCCAACAGAACAAGGAGTGTAGTAACTATGGAATTATTTTTACTGGAACATAGAAAATTATGGCGGAGAGCAGGTACAAAAATAAGTGTTTGTGTGTGTTTCTTATATCTGGTAGTATTTGGTAGTATCCTTTCTTTTCAGTGGTTTAATTTTGGAAGCAAAGTTGATTTTAAAAGCAATGATTTTGAGAAGAAATTTGACGGGTATACCGCTATAAGAGACAGGCAGGAGTATGCGCTTTCATTTGGGGGAGATCTGACTGACGAATCCATGCAGCAAATAGTACAGGATTATCAGAGAATGGAATTGGTCGATGCGAAAAAGGCGTGGGACTTAACTGATTGGATCATTATCAATGACTGGCTTACAAGTTTGTGGTCTGAACTTCAGGAGGCTGGAAGTTACCAGGTAAGTATTAGTTATTTTGATCCGGGAAAATTGACTGATTTTTATGGAAGAAGGCAGATGATTCTTGAAAAATATCTGGAAAATAATAATCAGACAGGAAAGGAAAAGGAATATTTGTTGCAAATAGATGAAAAGGTGACGAAACCATTTCATTATGGTTGGATACGGGGCTGGCAGACACTTCTGAGTATTACGATTGACACATCGGCGGGGTCAATGGCATTGTTTCTTGCAATTGTTTTGTCCACGCTGTTTGCCGGAGAATGGCACGCCAATACAAGTTCCTTAGTATTAGCAACAAAAAACGGTTGGAAAAAAATTGCTTTTGCCAAAATTGTTACTGGTTTGGTGTTTACCGTGGAATTATTCGCGATGATTGCAATTTGTGATATTGCATCGCAGATTTTCTTTATGGGAATCACAGGGTGGGATATGCCGGTTCAGCTGATCAAGTTGACAGCAATTGCACCTATGAATATGCTACAGGCAGAAATATATGAATGGGCGTTTACACTACTTGGGATGATTGGATTTGCCGGGATTGTTATGTTGATATCCTCAGCTGTAAAAAGTAACGTACTGGCATTGATCCTTAGCCTTGCAGTTGTATATGTTCCAACGGTGATCGATCCGTATCTTCCTTTCGGAATGCAGAAAGCGTTAAGTTTAATTCCATTAGTGGGAAGTGGGACTGATATTTTCAGGACATATACGTTTCATATCTTTGGAAAATATGTGTGGTCACCATATTTGTTGATTACTGTTCCTGCGTTAATTGGCATTGTATGTATACCATTTGCTATAAAGAAATGGTCAAGAAGAATTAAGGTATAGAAATGGCAAAGAGTAGAGATTTAAGAATAAAAACAGGGCGAAAAGGACTAAGGATTGTTACAATATTCTGTATATTATTTGTGGCAGGCAATGTGCTGGCAAGAAGTGAACTGCCTTCCCTGCTTTGGAAAATGGGTATGATGGCAGTAAAAAATCATACAATTCCCGCTTCCGAAGAATGGAATTTGCTTGTTGTAAATCGCTGGAATGAGATCCCCGAGGATTATAGTGTTACGCTTACAGAATTGGGGAATGGTCAAAAGGTGGATAGCAGAATATATCCTGATTTGCAGGAGATGTTTGACGCGATGAGGGCAGAAGAAATTTATCCTATTGTTAGGGAAGCATATCGAACTGCAGAGGAACAGCAGGAAATACTTGATGAAAGAATACAAAGATATGTGAATGAAGGATATTCCAGATCGAAAGCTGTAAGAATGGCGGAAGAATGGGTTGCAGTTCCAGGAACCAGTGAGCATCAAATAGGGATTGCGGTGGATATTAATGCTGATAAGACAAAGTCAACAAATGACGAAGTGTATGCATGGCTTGCTGAAAATGCGCATAATTATGGATTCATTTTGCGGTATCCACAGGGAAAGGAGGATATTACTGGAGCAAGTTATGAGCCGTGGCATTTTAGATATGTTGGTAAAGAACACGCAAAAATAATATTTGGAAACCACATTTGTTTGGAAGAATATTTCCAGTAATAGATAAAATATAGGTTGTAAAATTACGAGTAATTGGTGAGCAGTGCGATTTTTTGCACTGCTCATTCTTTAGATTTTGCATATTTAAGTAATTAATTACTTTTATAAAGTGTATCAGTTTAATAAAAATACGGTAAGATAATTATATATTGTGATTATGAGGTAATTAATTATGGAAAGTCGTATCAAAGAACTTCGTGAAAATAGAAGGTTAATACAAGCGATTCTTGCGTCAGAATTGAATATTACACAACAGTCACTTAGCAAATATGAGAGGGATATCACTACCATTAAAATTGATATTCTCAAAAGTATAGCAGAGTATTTTAATGTAACAACAGATTATCTGCTAGGAATATCAGATGTAAAAAGAGATTTGCAGGGGCAGATGAAAATAAATAAGGATATAGATGAGTATTATGATTTGATAGAGGTCTATAAAGGGCTGGATAAATATGACAAGGAAATGGTTTGGTCAATCCTGCAAGCAGTTAAGAAGACGCATGAAAAACGTAAAATTGATATAGAGAAAAGAGATGGTTGAAATGCTGAATGTGGCAATCTGTGATGATGACATTCGTATTACAGGGGAACT
>CAJUKA010000170.1 GCA_910586585.1 uncultured Lachnospiraceae bacterium | reverse complement strand
CTTGTATACACAAATCTTGACGAAAACCTGCTCCCTGTATATAATTATTTCATTATAGATGAATTGAATTAACTGAAAGGCATGATGAAAATGGGCAAGCAAGTATTGTTGATAAATGATCTGGCAGGATATGGAAAGGTGGCATTATCGGTCATGCTTCCATTGATGTCATATATGGGGTACCAAATATATAATCTTCCCACTGCGTTAGTATCAAATACGTTGGATTATGGCAAATTCGATATTCTTGAAACAACAGATTATATGAAGAACACTATTAAAGTATGGGAGGAATTGGGATTCTGCTTTGATGTGATAGCGACAGGCTTTATTGTTTCAGAGGAGCAGGTAAAAATCATAGAAGAATTTTGTCGAAAGGAAAGCATGAAAGGAACCCTGATATTTGTTGATCCAATTATGGGAGATGAAGGAACCCTGTACAATGGAGTTACAGAGCAAACGGTTGCACATATGAAGAAACTGGTAGGAGTAGCCGATTATATTGTACCAAATTATACTGAAGCGGCCAGACTTACAGGAGTGGAGTATCATGAATCTGCAACAATCTCGGAGGTAGATGAAATGATTCAAAGGCTTGGTAATATGGGCGCAAAATCGGTAATCATCACAAGCATTCAGCAGGATGGCAAAGATGTGGTTGCAGGCTTCGATCATAAAACGAAACAAAGATTTACAATTCCTTTTTATAACATTCCGGTCAGGTTTCCGGGTACGGGCGATATTTTTTCTTCCGTTTTATTGGGAAAACTGATGGAGGGAAACAGCCTGTATGACAGTACAAAAAAAGCCATGGACACTGTGAGCAGCCTGATTGAAAACAATAGAAACAATACAGATATATATAAGGGAATACCGATTGAGAAGGAGTTGGAGGTGCTTAAAATATGAAAAAACCTGGAATCCAGATCACATTGATTGATCAAAAAGGCACGAAAGGATGTCATAGGGGTCACAAAATAGGTGATAGTTTTGATTTTGATACAGAGCGTGGAAAACTCTGTCCTATGGCTATGCATGTTGCATTTCCATATATTGATATTTTAAGATACGGCGGCGAAATACCCGGACAGGAGAAGGGGACAGCGGTTTTTGCCTGCCCTGATGTGGACACATTAAATGTCTTTAAAATAGAACGGATTGATGTTTTGGATGACGATTCGCCATAAGGTTGGCTTTTAATTGTACGATGTGACTGGTAAGTTTGTGGACTATTGGTTATAGACGATGTATAGATAACAGGAGGAAATGATATGACTGTTTCAGAAATCATGGTTAAAATGGTAAAGTATTCAAAAGGAAATCTTCATGATATCAATCATTTTATGAAAGTGTATGCCTATGCAAAAACGATTGCAGAGTGTGAGAAAGTAGCGGATGATGAACAGAGAATAATAGAAATTGCGGCTATTATACATGATATTGCGTGTCCTTTGTGCCGGGAAAAATACGGAAATACAAATGGAAAACTTCAGGAAAAAGAAGGCGCTGTATTAGCTGAAGAATTCCTGAAGGGTACAGGGCTGTCGAACGAGATGGTGAACCGTATCATCTTTTTGGTCGCACATCATCATACTTTTCAGGAGGTTGACGGGATTGATTACCAGATTTTGCTGGAAGCTGATTATTTGGTTAATGCTGACGAATCCGGATATCAGGAAGCCAATATCAGAAATGTTATAGATTGTGTTTTTAAGACATCATCAGGAAAAATGCTTCTGCAATCCGTTTATGGGATTGCAGAAGGCAACCGCTGATTTGATAACAAATATGTATTTTGTAAACAGGTCAATCTGCTATGTATAGATTGACCTGTTTTAATTTGTGGCATTTGGACTTAATTCAAAATGAGAATGAAAGGTTTTCAGAAGCCCTTCTTTTTGCAGCTTTGATAATTCTACAGACATTGCTGCACGTTCTACACAGAGGAAGTCGGCAAGCTGCTGGCGGTCAAAGGGAATGTCAAAAGAAAGTGATCCTTGTCTGGCTGCTTCAGCAGATAAATAGGAAAGCAGCTTATCACGTGTTTTTCGCTTGCTCATGTGCGTTATCTTCTCGTTAAACAACAGGGTCTTTTGGGCAAAAGCTGTAATCAGGTTTTTAATCAGGCGGTTATGATGGCTGCAGGCAGCGGAACACATGGTAATCAGGCGGTTCATATTTATTTCCACAATTTCACAATTTTCTGTCGCAACAACACTGACGCTGAGAACTGCATCAGGAATGGCGGCAAAGGGTTCGGCAAAGTAGTCGCCCGGCATAAGATTTGTCATAACGTTCCGGTTTCCCCATAAATCTTCCTGAATGACTAAAGCAGTCCCAGACGCAAGCAGGCTGATACAGTCCGTACAATCTCCTGCCTGAAGGATGTATTGATTTTTGGCGTTTTTTCTGACTTTTGCTCCGATACACTTTAGCGAGGTTAAAATCTCGTCATCGGATAATCCTGCAAACAGCGGGCATTTTTTTAATACGTTTAAAAATTTTTCCAAAATCTCACCTCTTTGTTTGAATTCAAACATACTTGCTCTGCTTATTTTACTATAATGTAATCACCAAAGCAAGAAAATAAATAAAGGAGGATATCATGATAAAGTACGAGGAATGGAAGGATAAAAAGAAAGACTTCTTCAAAGTGGATGTACGCCATGTGCAGGGAAATTTCTTTCCCGGCTTACAAAGACGTGCCATGACGCTAAAAGCCGGGGAGGGAATTGAGGTCATACAGACTTTTGAACCTTACCCGCTATATAAGGAGATGGATATGCTGGGGTATATACATCATACAGAGAAGCTGGCAGAAAATGAGTTTCATGTCTGGTTTTACCGGACAGAGGAAAAAGAGCCGGAAGGCTCTGCACCATACCGTCCGCTTGCATTGCTGAATTATCCTATGATTGATGAGGACTTAGGGCGTATCGCGGCGGATTTTTGGCAGGCAACATGGCAGAGTGAGAAGCGCACTCTCCCCTATGAAATGCGTCTGCTTCTTTCCCTGACAAATGCAGTTGGCGCAGGAAGAATGAGGCAGGCTGTGCGGGAACTGGTAAAGGCATATATCTATGGTCTTGAATCCGCAGCGCTGGATGATGTGTTTGAACTTTTGGCATGGAATCAGGGGATCGGATTTTTCAGCTCGGAAATTGGACCTTCACCGCTTTTTCAAGCGTATAAGATGATTAAGACGCAGGAACAAAGAGGCATAAGCAGGGAAGAAATCTGCACCGAGATAAAAGAAAAGTTTGGCGAAAAAAATCAGGAAGTGCAAGTGTTGTAACAGGAAAGAAAGATAGGAGGAAAATAATATGGCAATCACAAAGGAAATGTTACTTGGAGAAATTTTAAGAACCAAACCGGAGGCGGCAGAGGTGTTGATGCAGATGGGGATGCACTGTTTAGGGTGCCCGTCCTCACAGATGGAGAGCCTTGCGGATGCCTGCATGGTGCATGGGCTGGATGCCGATGAACTCTTGAAAAAGCTGAATTCATAGGAGGAGTGCAATGAGCGCATTTTTAGGTTCGATTCATCACTGGCTATACGGAAAAATAGAGTTCCAAAACGGGCTAGTTGAAAGATTATCAGATATGATAAGCAAAAACGGGTATGATGATGGCATTCTTTCCGAAATGGAACAAAAGTATGGGGCGGTGGAGAAAGGCAGTCTTGAAAATATGATTGATAACAGTAATATACATGGCTGGTTACAGGATAAAATCGCTGCCGCTGAAAACCGCCTTGCTTTTCTGGTCATCTCAACGATGGATGCCCATTCTGAATGTATGCCGGATATTGCGAATGCTGCATATGAGTATGGACGGAGCAGGAAACTGTCGGGGAAAACAAGCGCAGAAGAAGTTTATAGGCATTTAGATAATCTGCTATTGAACGGAATGCCTTGTGACAGGGTTAATACTGTGGTTTCCATAAGTCAGGAGGCAGTAGTATGGAAACAGACTGTGGATATACATTTGCCATATTGGGAAGCATTACAAGGAGATGTCAGTCATTATTATGACCTGAAGGAGAGGCTGGTCGCAGGTATTTTGGAGGGCAGCGGTTTTTCCTACAAATATTTAGGAAATCAGACATTCACATTGATTAAGGAGGGATAAATAATGTATGGAATTGATTTACTGATGAAAGAACATGAGAATATCGTAGCACTGACTAAGCATTTAAGGAGAACCTGCTGTGCTGTGATTGAGGGGGCAGACATTGATGTTCAGGAGTTCCTGGAGTGTATTGATTTTGCAAGAACTTATGCAGACAAGCATCATCATGGAAAGGAAGAACAGATATTGTTTCGGTTTATGCTTAATAATTCCGATCCTGTTGCAGAAAAACTGGTGCGCAATGGAATGCTGGTGGAACATGACTTCGGAAGATTCCATATCGGGGAATTGGAGAACGCAGTTAAGCAGTATGCCAGTGTTCCGACTACAGAAGGAAAGCTGGATATCGTCACCCATGCATCGGGTTATGTGGATTTATTGCAGCGTCACATTGAGAAAGAAGATACCGTCTGCTACACTTATGCATTACGAACACTGTCAGAGGAATGCAAAGCGCAGATTGATGAACAGACAAGAGCGTTTGAGAAAAAAGCGGAACAGGACGGCATACAGGAGAAATATATTACATGGTTAGAAAAAAGGAGATAGGCGAATGGGTAAAGTTGTTGATTTCACAAAAACAGTTTCAGAGCTGGTAAGTGAAAATCCTGAAATAAAAGAGGTATTGGCAGAAGCAGGGTTTAAGGAAATTATAAAGCCTATGTCTTTAGCTGTAATGGGTAAGGTAATGACGATACCAAATGGAGCTGCCATAAAAAATATTCCTATGGACAAAGTTTTTGAAACTTTTGAGAAACATGGGTTTGAGGTGAAAACAGAAACATCTTGAACGGGTGGTTAAAAATCAGGCTGAGGGAAGGAGCAAACGAACAGTATGGAAAAAATAAAAAATATAGACAAGGCAGAAATTTTAGTTTTAAAAGAACAGGTTGCTTACCAAAGCAATCAGGTTGTAAGCAGGACTTTAGCACAAAATAATGCGCTGAGTGTCACATTGTTTTCTTTTGACAAGGGAGAAGAAATCAGCAGCCATGAGTCCAGTGGTGATGCCTTTGTGATTTGTTTGGATGGCGTTGGCGAGATTACGATTGATGACAAAAAGTATGAACTGCATGAGGGAGAATCTATCGTAATGCCCGCAAAACACCCTCATGCGGTCTTGGGTAAAGAGCAGTTTAAAATGTTGCTGGTTGTTGTATTTTAGCGAAAGGGGGATGCGGCATGAGGGTGAATGTAGATCAGAATGCTTGTATTGGATGCGGGCTGTGTGTTGGGATGGCACCTGATGTATTCCGTATGAATGACGATGATAAGGCGGAGGGGTATCAGGACTCTGCACCGGAAAACGAAAGCATGGTACAGGATGCCGTTCGTTCCTGTCCTGTTTCCGCTATTGAATGGGAGGAATAGAGATGATAAAAACAATTAACCCAAGAAAAGCAGCAGTCATCGGCTGTGGATTTGTAGGCGCTGCAACAGCATTTACACTGATGCAGAGCAGGCTGTTCACTGAAATGGTGCTTCTTGATGCAAATTATGATAAAGCAGACGGAGAAGCAAAGGACATTTCGCATGGCGTTCCGTTTGCCGGACAGATGAAGATTTATGCAGGAGGCTATGATGACCTGATGGATGCTTCTATTGTCATTGTGACTGCCGGGGCAAACCAGAAGCCGAATGAAACAAGGCTCGATTTAGTACATAAAAATGTTGCTATCTACAAAAGCATCATTCCTGAAATTGCAAAGCGCAATTTTAAAGGAATATTGCTGATTGTATCAAATCCGGTTGATATTCTTACTTATGCTGCTGTAAAGCTGAGCGGGTTTCCTGAAAAAAGAGTAATTGGTTCCGGAACGGTTCTTGATACCGCAAGGCTAAAATATGCGCTTAGTAAACATTTAGGGGTAGACAGCCGTAGCATTCATTCCTTTATCATTGGCGAACATGGGGATAGTGAGATTGCAGCATGGAGCAGCACGAATATATCTGGTATTCCATTGAATGATTTTTGTGAGATGCGTGGACATTTCAACCATGAGGAAGCAATGCGGGAGATTGCGGAAGATGTAAAAAACAGCGCTTATGATATTATTTCTAAAAAGCAGGCTACTTATTATGGAATTGCTATGTCGGTTAAGCGTATCTGTGAATGCGTTGTAAGGGATGAAAAATCTATTCTTCCGGTATCTTCTATCATGCATGGAAATTATGGGATTAAAGAAATTGCCCTTAGTATGCCCGCTATTATAGGGGCAGACGGAATCGAAACCCATGTTCCTATTTCTTTGAATGAAAAGGAAATGGAGAAACTTCACAATTCGGCAAAAACTATAAGAAAAATTGCAGAAGAGCTTGATTTGGAAGTTGTCCCAAATTAGGAAAAAGGAATATTTACACTGAAACTTAGGCGGGAAAGCGTTTGTTGGAAGAAAACCAATGAGCGCTTTTCTGTTTCTAAAAGCAACAATACACTGCCGTTCCCCGCCAGTCCTAACTTCGTTTCAGATAAATCAATTTTTCAGAAATAGAGGACAGGACATTGATAAACAAAGATAAAAAAGACAGGGTGGTGCGCCAGTTTGTGACATACTGCCGCATGGCATTGAGATACGAAAAAATTAACTATTACAACGAACGCAAGCGCATGGCGGAACGGGAATCGCACATGGAGATGCTTTCCGAAAAGCAGTTGGAAACGGTTGATAAAATCTTTGATACATACCACGCTGACTATTTTTATGTCATGGGTTATGAAATCGGCATAGTGGACGGTGATTTGGCACAGGCATTAAGGGAACTGTCGGACAGACAGTTACAGATTGTGCTGATGTATTACTTCATCGGATGGACGGACAGGGAGATTGGGGGAATCCTCGGTCTGGCAAAA
>CAJUKA010000169.1 GCA_910586585.1 uncultured Lachnospiraceae bacterium | reverse complement strand
ATAAGTCTGCAAATTTTACAAATATTTGACAAAAGTTGTGTTTTTGATTTTACAGACAGCACTTATCATAATAATCACAGAGCAAAAAATATCAGATAGAAAAGGAGAAAATGTATCATGAAAAAATTTGTCACACTTATTGCGATTGTATCACTTATTCTTACTGCTATGACAGGATGTGGGAAAACAGTCAGTGGATCGGTATCTACGGACGGTTCGACTTCTATGGAAAAGGTCATTGGTGCTTTGGGAGAAGCCTTTGAGGAAAACAATTCCGGCGTAACCTTTACATATAATCCTACCGGCTCCGGTTCCGGAATTACTGCGGTTGCAGAGGGACGCTGTGATATTGGTCTTTCCAGCCGTAACTTAAAGGATGAAGAAAAGGCACAGGGGTTGACTGAAACGATACTGGCTCTTGATGGCATTGCTATTATTGTAAATCCTGATAATCCGGTAAATGACCTTGACCTTGAAACGATTGGCAGAATTTATAGGGGTGAAATAACGAATTGGAAGGACATAGGCGGTAATGATTTGGAAATTGTACTGATTGGCCGTGAAGCGGGAAGTGGTACAAGAGATGGCTTTGAATCCATTACAGATACGGAAGATGTCTGCAAATACCGTCAGGAACTTACATCTACCGGGGATGTGATAACAACGGTGGCGGGCAATCCTGCGGCAATCGGTTATGCTTCCCTTGCGTCTGTAAAGGAAACTGTAAAAGCACTTTCTGTCGGCGGCATTATGCCTACGGAGGAAACAGTCAAAGATGGCAGTTATGTAGTGCAGCGCCCTTTTGTATTAGTTACAAGGAGCAATACAGAGCTTTCGGAGGCTGCACAGAAATTTTTTGACTATATTACATCATCTGAAGCAAATGAGATTATCTCATCTGCGGGTGCTGTGCCGGTAAACTAAAGGCTTTGAAAGGTGGAGTCAAATGAAGAACAGAAAACGGCTTATGGAGAATGCCATACATGACATTTTCCTGGTACTTGGTCTGATTACGGTTGGCTGTGTGCTTTTAATTACTGTTTATCTTGTCATATCCGGTATTCCTGCTATCCGTAAAATAGGTGTTTTAAAATTCCTTTTTGGGAAAAAGTGGGCTTCTACGGCAGCACAGCCGCAATATGGCATTTTGCCTTTTATCCTCACAAGTATCTACGGTACGGCTGGTGCAATCGTGCTCGGAGTGCCGGTTGGCTTTCTGACAGCGGTTTACCTCTCTAAAATTGCGCCGCCCAAAGTAAAAACTGTTATAGAAACGGCGGTCAGTTTGCTGGCGGGTATTCCGTCGGTAGTTTATGGACTTGTAGGAATGATGGTGCTTGTTCCGGGGATACGGACCCTCTTTCATATTCCAGACGGGGCAAGTCTGTTTGCTGCCATTATAGTGCTTGCTATTATGATTTTACCGTCAATTATCAAAGTATCGCTTACGGCGTTAGAGGCAGTTCCAAAGGAATATGAGGATGCTTCCCTTGCACTTGGCGCAACGCCGGTTGAAACATATTTCCGTGTATCCGTTCCGGCAGCAAAAAGCGGTATCGCAGCGGCTGTCGTGTTAGGAGTTGGCAGGGCTATTGGCGAGGCAATGGCTATTATGATGGTGGCAGGGAATGCACCTAATATGCCGAAAGTTTTTCAGAGTGTCCGTTTCCTTACAACCGCTGTTGCAAGTGAAATGTCTTATGCGGCTGACGGTAGTATACAAAAACAGGCGTTGTTTTCCATTGCGTTGGTGCTGTTCCTTTTTATCATGCTGATAAATGCCGTGTTGAATTTCTTTTTGAAACATAGTAAGGAGTAAATGAAAATGCAAAAACAATCTATTTCAGCTAAAAGGAAAGCATACATTACCGTCATGCGTGTGCTGATGGGAATTTCCGTGAGCGTTACCTGTGCATTGGTATTGTTTCTAATCGGCTATGTATTGTGGAAAGGACTGCCGAATGTATCATGGGAACTGCTTACTACAAAACCGAGTTATCTGTCGGATCGCATAGGGATTCTGCCGGATATTCTCAATACTGTCTATATCGTGTTGGCAACTTTGGCATTGGTTCTTCCTCTTGGGGTAGGCGCTGCAATTTATCTGACAGAATATGCCAAAAATAAAAAGCTGGTAGAACTGATTGAATATACTGCTGAAACATTATCGGGGATTCCGTCTATTATTTATGGTCTTGTGGGGATGCTGTTTTTCTGTCAGTTTTTTGGCATGAAAACCTCCTTACTAGCGGGAGCATTTACATTGGTAATTATGAATCTGCCCACGGTCATGCGTACTACTCAGGAGAGTTTGAAAACAGTGCCGCAAAGCTACCGTGAGGGTGCTTTCGGATTGGGTGCTGGAAAATGGCGTGTAATTTATACCGTTGTATTTCCCGGCTGTATTGAGGGTGTCATAACGGGCTGTATCCTGTCTGTCGGGCGTATTCTTGGGGAATCGGCGGCACTTCTTTTTACGGCTGGTTTTGCCCACGCTCTGAATGGAATCTTTGAGGGGCTTGGCAGTGCAGGGGCAACACTGACAGTTGCATTATATGTCTATGCAAAGGAAAACGGAGAATTTGGAATTGCTTTTGCTATTGCCGCTATCCTGATGATTTTGACCATGTTCATCAATTTGTCGGCGACATTGGTAAGCAGATATTTCAAAAAAAGGAGAAATGTATGAGTAATGTTATGACAGTGAAAGACTTGTGCCTTTGGTATGGCAGTGCGCAGGCTTTGAAAGATATAAATATTGAGATTGAGGAACGGAGCATTACTGCTTTAATTGGTCCTTCGGGGTGCGGAAAATCTACTTTCCTTAAATCGTTAAACCGAATGAATGACCTCATCGCCGGTGTGCGGATTACAGGGAAAGTGTGTTACAGAAGGCATAACATTTTTGATGCTGATATAGATGTCAATGAGCTTCGCCGCAGTATTGGCATGGTCTTTCAAAAACCTAATCCGTTTCCTATGAGCATTTATGATAATATTGCTTATGGACCAAGGACACATGGCATAAAAAATAAAGCAAAACTGGACGATATCGTAGAACACTCCCTGCGTGGAGCTGCAATCTGGGAGGAAGTAAAGGACAGGCTGAAAAAATCGGCATTAGGATTGTCGGGAGGTCAGCAGCAGCGGCTCTGCATTGCCCGTGCATTAGCGGTTGAACCGGATGTGCTTCTGATGGATGAGCCCACAAGCGCCCTTGATCCGATTTCCACATCTAAAATTGAGGAACTTGCAATGGAACTGAAAGATAAGTATACTATTATCATCGTTACGCACAATATGCAGCAGGCTGTACGGATTTCTGATAATACTGCATTCTTTCTCCTCGGTAGTTTAATTGAATATGGAAATACGGAAAAGATGTTTGAGCAGCCAAAAGACAAGCGGACAGAGGATTATATTACGGGGAGGTTTGGATAATGAGAAGTCGTTTTGATGAACAGCTTGCTACGCTTAATAATGAGCTTACGAGGATGGGGGCAATGTGTGAGGAAGCGATTGCAATTGCTTCAAGGGCGCTCTCTGCGGGCGATGTGAAGCTGACAGATAAGGTTATATCCCTTGACGGGGAAATTAACCATATGGAGCGCACAATAGAAACGCTGTGCCTGAAACTGTTGTTACAGCAACAGCCGGTGGCAGGGGATTTGCGGCAGATTTCCGCAGCCCTTAAAATGATTACCGATATGGAGCGTATTGGAACGCAGGCGGCGGACATTGCAGAAATTATTACATTTCTTGACGGGCGGACAGGCGGGGAATGTGAACATATCCGTTTTATGGCTGATGCGGTGAGCCAAATGGTCACAGAAAGCATTGATGCCTTTGTAAAGCAGGATGTTGCGCTGGCTGATGCGGCGATTGACCGTGACGATGTGGTTGACGATTTATTCCTGCAGGTCAAATCATCATTGATTGAACTGATAGCAGAAAAGCCGACAAATGGAGGATACGCATTAGATTTACTGATGATTGCCAAATACTTTGAACGTATTGGGGATCATGCGGTAAATATTGCAGAGTGGGTGGCTTTTTCTGTAACAGGAAAACACAAAGGAGCAGAAAATTTATGAAAATATGGTGCGTAGAGGACGATGAAAGTATCAGGGATATTGAGGTATACACGCTTAATTCTACAGATTTTGAAGCAACAGGCTTTTCGGATGCGGCGGCTTTTCGTGATGCGCTGGCCACGGATAAGCCGGATTTGATTATCCTTGATATTATGCTGCCCGGAGAGGACGGCGTGGAATTGTTGAAATTTCTGAAAGACAGTCCCGACACTTGCAGGATTCCCGTTATCATGGCAACGGCTAAGGGCATGGAGTACGATAAAATTCAGAGCCTTGATTTAGGTGCGGACGATTATCTTGTAAAGCCTTTTGGAATGATGGAAATGGTTTCCCGTGTGAAAGCTGTACTTCGCCGATGCAATCCCACAGAAGTGGAACATCTTTTGAAGGCAGGCGGCCTTGTTGTCAATTTAGACGAGCATACTGTTACCGTTGACAGAGAAAGGATACAGCTTACTTTAAAAGAGTTTGAACTTCTCCGTCTGTTCCTCTCTCATCCGGGAATTGCATTTACCCGTGACCAGCTTTTTAATGATGTATGGGGTGCGGATTATATCAGTGAAACAAGGACGGTTGATATGCATATCCGTACATTGCGTGTGAAGCTGGGGGATTATGGGAAAATGATTGAAACAGTGCGTGGCGTTGGATATAGATTAGAGGTGCAGGCATGACAAAGAAAATTTTTAAGTCTATTATGATTGTGGCGGCGGCTGTCCTGATGGCGAGCCTTGTTATCATCATGGGGTGTCTTTACCGTTATTTCAGTGATGTTCAGGGGAAACAGTTAGAAGATGAGTTGTCTTTGGCAGCCGCAGCCGTTGAGAAGAACGGGCAGGAATATCTTGAGGAATTACAATCAAATCAGTACCGTCTGACATGGGTTGCCGGGAACGGCGATGTGATATATGATACACAGTCCGACGAGGAAAGTATGGAAAACCATGCGGACAGGGAGGAAATCAGGCAGGCATTACAGAACAGCGAAGGAAAAAGCCTGCGCTATTCCACGACACTCCTGGAAAAAACGCTTTACTGTGCCAGAAGGCTTAACGATGGTTCTGTCCTTAGAATTTCGGTTAGCAGTGCTACTGTTTGGTTGCTTGTATTGGGAATGATACAGCCGATTTTAATTGTGCTTGCCGTGGCCCTTGTGTTGTCGGGAGTGCTGGCAAGCCGGATTTCCAAACATATCATGGAGCCGTTAAACAGCCTTGATTTGGAAAAACCGCTGGAAAATGATACCTATGAAGAATTAGCGCCCTTATTAAACCGTATCAATAAACAGCATAGGCAGATAGATGTACAGTTGTCGGAACTTCAGAGAAAGAATGATGAGTTTACACAGATTACGCAGGGCATGACGGAAGGACTTGTGCTTTTAAATGAAAAAAACATCATTCTGAACATCAATCCCGCAGCATTGAAACTGTTCCATACAAAAAAATCCTGCATAGGTAAAGATTTTCTGACAGTGGAGCGGAACCATGATGTGAGCCATGCTATACAGGACGCATTTTCAAACGGACACAGCGAAATCCGCATAGAACGTGAGGGAAAAGAGTATCAGCTCCATGTCAACCGCATTGAATCTAATGGTACTGTAATCGGGGCGGTTGTCCTTGCCTTTGATATAACAGAAGAAGCTTTCGCAGAAAGGAACAGGCGGGAGTTTACTGCCAATGTATCACATGAACTGAAAACGCCTCTGCAATCAATAATGGGAAGTGCGGAGTTAATGGAAAACGGTCTTGTAAAATCGGAGGATATGACACGTTTTGTAGGGCATATCCGCACAGAGGCAGGGCGGCTTGTAACATTGATTGATGATATTATCCGTTTATCCCAATTAGACGAAGGGTGCGATATGCCTTTTGAAAATGTTGACTTATATGAGGTTGCAACGGATGTGGCTGCGGGGCTGGCGGATATAGCAGCGATAAAGGATATTGAAATTGCTGTGACAGGGGAAACAGTCAGGATAAAAAGTGTCCGGCGGTTATTGACGGAAATTATATTTAATCTTTGCGATAATGCTGTCAAATATAATAAAGATGGCGGTATGGTGGAGGTTTCTGTAAGCAGGGAGGAAAATCAGGCTGTGATCTCTGTAAAGGATTCAGGAATTGGCATTCCGGCGGAACATCAGGCAAGGATATTTGAGAGGTTTTACAGAGTGGATAAGAGCCGTTCTAAAGAGTCGGGTGGAACGGGGCTGGGACTTTCTATTGTAAAACACGCCGTACAGTATTTGAATGGTCAGATTGACTTACAGAGCAGCCCTGGAGAAGGAACAATCATACAGATTTTTTTGCAAGAGGATAAAAATGATGTGATGCAGATTTCCTAAAAAATTCAAATTTTACATAAATTATACAAAACATAGCTTTTAGATTTTACAAAGAAGTCATAAGATTAGTTTTATATATTCAATACAAACGCTAATGGTGGTTGATAATGCAATCTTTATGACATAAATATGTAATTCATAAATTAGGGAATAGTGGTTTTATTTGAGTATAAAACGCTGTTCTCTTTTTTTGTAAAAGATGGCAGAGAGGGACAGGTCATGTTTAGAAAAAAACAAAAACTGTATATATGCAAAAAACGAAAAATACGGAATGGTTATACACATCAAGGTGTACTGCAAGGAAGGTTGAAACTTACCTGCGGTACACCTTTTTTGTTGGTGTGAAATTTGTCTGATTTTAGATGTTATTGCAGTTTCGCTTTGACTGCTGCTGTTCCGTTTTGTGGCAGAAATTTTGATACGGTTTACTGTTTCATGTAGGGCTGTTTTGAGAGCATAGCTTTTTGTGTATCCCACACTTTTTTCATCAGCTCTTTGACTTCCTTTACATCAGCGGCATAGACGTTTCCTGTGGCGTTCATGCGCTTTGCTATCTGGTTCAGATTGCCGCCGATTTTTCCGAGTGCGGC
>CAJUKA010000168.1 GCA_910586585.1 uncultured Lachnospiraceae bacterium | reverse complement strand
GCAGCCATCCCGGAACGGGCAGTCCCTGCCGCAGGAGTGAAGATGCCTGCCGTAAAAACCGTTGAAAGAATACATGATGTGTTCCTTGTATGCTTCTGTGCAAGTCATAGAAATTTCCCCCTTTCTCCCACATGGGGCGGTGCTTGGTCTACAGTTGCTTTTTATAACCAAAGGGGCGACAGCACTTTAGACTATTGCCCCTTTGTTGCGTTAGCTCTACTAAATATTAGTTGATAAAATATTCCACGCAATGTTCCTACGTTCAATTTTTACTTATACGATACAATAAAGTCATAAGTTGTATTGAACCACCCCGCATTATCATTGAAACCCTCCACATAGAAGTAATAACTCCCGTCTTGATTTACTTCTATGGAAGCGGTATCGCCCTCTTGCCAAATAGTAATTTCTGCTTCTAACTTTTCACCATTTTCATCAATAAGCCCTACATGGAATGTTCCTGATACCGAATCACCATACTCAATATAAAAAACATTTCCTTTGCTCATGGGAAAAATACATTTAGGATAAATAGTCATTTCATTTTTTTTGGTAATACCGCTAAGCGATACTTCTACATTTGCTTCAACAATTCTTGACGCAGTTTCTATAACCAATCCCTTTTCTTCTTCCGTAAGATTTTTCATATATTTACATTGTTCCGTGACTTCTTCCATAAGTGTTTCCATATTGTCAAATGGTCCGATAGAGGTATAACTATCTTTTCGTACCAATACAAACTTAATGCTTCCGGCAGAAACAGAAGAAAGTGGCTTGTCATCTTCCCCTGCACCATCACAAAAGATATAGTATACTCCATCTTCTGTTAATATTTCATTCAGTATTTCGCTGTCCTTCCATGTTTTCATATCATTAGCTACAGAAGGGGCGGCGTATGCACCGGTTACAAAAAAACAGACACAAACAATAACCGTAAAAATAGCAGTGATAGCAGTAATAACTTTTGATTTTTTTCTAAATTTCATAATCGCACCTAACCTTTCTTTTAACTGCTCTGCTCCCTCTGTCAATGTAACGGAAGCTAAAGAACTTTTGTAAAGATTGTTTGACTTCAAAAATGAAATCAATGTGTCCCCATACTCACGCTTTGCCTTTTCGTCAAGTATGGATATGGCTTTTTCATCACATGACAATTCACAAGATTTATTCACTTCTTTTTCCAGAAGATATACAAAAGGATTGAACCAATGGACGCACACAACAATCTGTATCAGCCATTTGTAAAACATATCCCTCTGCTTGTAGTGGGTTAGCTCATGCACAAAGATATAAGACAGTTCTTTATCTTCTAATTCCCCAACAGGTAAAATGATTCTTGGACGAAAGAAACCAATCAGCATAGGGGAAGCAATCAACGGATTACAGGATAGTTCCACTCTTGTGTTAATATTCAGTTTTTCTTCACAATCAGATAGCAGATTCAAAATCTTTATATCCGATACCTCTTTATTTCCTGCTTTGATGTATTGGATAAAGCCTTGATAAACCGTTATCTTACGGACAAATAAAACCAGTGCCAATGCTGACCAGATAAAAAATAGGCAGACGTATATATTAAAAGGCTCACGCATGGCAGTGTCGTTTATTTCCCGGTTTGTCTGTATCGGCTCTGCTTTGCTGTTACCCGTACCTACTGGAACGGGTACATTGGGGCTTGTAGGGATTTCATTCGTTATTGCTGCCGTATCGAACTTTTCAAACAGGCTTCCAACAATCGTAGTATCAGGAGTAAAGGGAAGCAGAAATCGCAGCGCAACGATTATCCAGACATAATACTGCCAACGCTTGCTGAACCTGTTTCTATACAGCGGCTTCAATCCCAAAATGAAAAGCAGTAACAGGGCGCCGGAAACAGACAGCGATAATAATATTTTTATAAATTCATTCATTTTCTTTTCTCCAAAATGTTTCAATCTCTTTCAATTCGTCTGCCGAAAGAATATCCTGCCGCAACAAGGTTGATACTAAGTTTTTCACATTCCCGCCGTAGACTTTATCAAGAAAGCTGTGGGTCTGCATGGTCTGGTATTCTGCTTCTGTTACCGTAGCCACATACTCATTCTTCCTGCCGATTTTTTTGACTTTCAAGAACTTTTTTTCGCCTAATCGGGAAAGCAACGTGAGTACGGTGTTGTTCTTCCATTCGTTTTTGTCTTTTTCCAATTCCTCCATGATGAGGGAGTATAAAGCTGCCCCTCCATTCTTCCAAATGATTTTCATTAGTACCAGTTCGGATTCAGAAATTTGCTGTGCCATTTTGTTCTCCTTTTATCTTAACATTTTGTGGGCGTATAAATATATTAACACTTTGTGGGTTATAATGCAATACCCTAAAAGAAATTTAAGAATTTACAAAAAGAAAGGAAAGATAGGTGTGAGATTCCGTAGTAGTCGGCATTGGTGGGAAAATCTAAACTTTTGGATTTTCCCACCAATCCAAACTTAGAAGAAATCCAAACGTTCCTCTGTAAATCCTTTATTTAAGGCATTTTTTGATATAAAAGTTTGGATTTTGTTTTGTACTTCTCTTGTCAGAAATGAGAATAAATTGATTGAAACAGAGCTAAATAGCAATGTTTTACGCATTTTGTCATAATTGGAGTATTGTACTTTGTGAAACGAAATCCAAACTTTTTCCGGCAAGAATCCCCAATTATCAAGCTGTTTTCAGAAAAGTTTGGATTTTATATAAGTTTGGATTTGTGGTAATGTGTATAACTGGCTGTCTTATGGAATTGTGGGTAACTCTGTTTGCAGGACGTGGGAAAGCTGCACTTTAGCTTTTCCATGTGCTGTGAATAGAGTTATCCATGATTCCATAGCCAGTTATGCACATTTCCACAATGCGGTTTTTGTTTTTCAGTTCTTATGCGGTTCGCTCCGCTTCCTGTTTTTTCCTGTGGTATGCTTCCCTCTTTGCGGCAAGGTAATTCTCATAGCGTTCCACTGCTTCGGGGTTTCCTGTGGCGGCTTCTTCATACATTTTCTGCCGGGATTTTTTGGTGGCTTCGGAAGAATACGCCCTCTGCTTTGCCAGTTCTGCCGACGCTTCCGGGTCGGTTTCGGCTTGAATCACTCCGCAAGGCCGCTGACCGTCTGGCCCGTGAGGGACAGCACCAGCAGAAAGAGCAAGAACGATAATTTCAATTTTTATGAAAGGATTTTGCAATTATGGATATGACCCCATGGGAACGCCGCCAGAAGATTTTGGAGACTTTGTGTCTTAGGCGGCACGATACTTACAGAAATTTAGCGCATGAATTTAACGTCAGCACCGGGACAATTCGCCGGGACATTGTGGTGCTGACCTGCTCCTATCCCCTCGAAACGGTACGGGGCAATTACGGCGGTGTCAGAGTGGCGGAGTGGTTTCACCTTGACCGCAGGGCGTTGAACTCTGCGGAGATCACATTTCTCCGCAGGCTGGCGGAATCGCTGAACGGCTCTGACCGTGAAATGCTCAACCGCATTATTGCCGTATTTTCGCATTGAGGACGATCAGCATGAAAATTAAAATCAGTGAAATCAAAATCAATCCGGGGCGGCGGGATACCCAGCAGAGGAACGTGGAAGAACTGGCCCGAAGCATCGCCGCCGTGGGCCTGATGAACCCCATCACCGTCACCCAGGACAACACGCTTATCGCCGGACTTCACCGTTTAGAAGCGGCGAAGCTGCTGGGCTGGACGGAGATCGAGTGTACCGTCAGCGATGCGGATGGCCTGCAAGCGGAACTGGCCGAGATTGACGAGAACTTTGTTAGGGCTGGCCTGTCCCACCGGGAACTGGGCGATCTGCTTCTGCGCCGGAAAGAACTCTATGAAGCCATCCACCCGGAGACGCGCCAGGGTCAGCGTAATGGACAAACAGCTAAAAACGACAATTTGACGGTTTTAGCGGCAAAGCCTTTTTCGGAAGATACCGCTGATAAGCTGGGCATGCCTCTTTTATAACGGCGATATACTTTGCCGTATCAGAATCCTTCATGGATGTATTATCCTTTACTGTTATATATTTCAGCACACTCGAGCGTGTTATGGCGCTGACCGATGCGGGCATGTCTTCATAAAAAGGAAAATCTCTCTGCAGATGTATCCCGAAATTGTTAAGGGCTATGCACTTTATGATATCGATCATGGTACTGGGCTTACCTTTATAACCCATGTGGAGGATATAGCTGTAAATAAAATCACCCTTGAAACCGTCACGCAGCATCTTATAAATAATGTTCAGATAAGGGCCTATAATTGTGTTTTTATTCCTGTTTAGGATATGCCGTTCGGAAAGCTTTTCCACATCTGCCGCAGACATCGCAAGATACTTTTTTAAAGTGGGGACTGATATGGAATGAGTCTGTGCAAATGCTTTCATATCTGCTGTTTCTGGACAGGCGTCCCATTCCGCCCGGATATCTATGACTTTCTGCTGTTTTTTTTCCTGTTTTCCGCTTCCTTTTTGCTCCTTGCCCTGCCCGGGTGGTATGTGGTGTCATCAAACATGACAGGAGCGCCTGTATGATCCAGGGGAGGCGAATTGTCATAGGCTATACCATGGAATGCTTCTGAATCCTGCGGGATCTTGAGCCTTTTCTCCACATCCGGTGTTTCATCCAGCAGTTTTCCGTCCTTTATGTAAAACTTCTCCGGCAGTTCCTCTCTGAAAATGTCTTTCATCCTGTCTATCAGGTTCTGAAGCAGATGAAAGCGGTCTGCCACCTGGGTACATTCCGGCAGTACATCGTTGACTGCGTTCGCGTATGCACTGGCACGGTCCCTTGCGACAAGCTTTATCTTCTTATGGTTTCTCAGCCATTCCCGCAGGGTATCAGCATCCCTGCCGTCAAGCAGGGCTACCATATGGTGATAAGGTACTCTCCTGCCGCCTCCATCCGGCGTACGACAAGCCGGGAAGCGCCCTGCGAGTCTTTGGTGACAAGCGCCTTGACAGCTACGACCATGCCCTTTAAATCCGCATGGCAGTCCTCCATCAGCTCCTCCCAGATGGTTCCCCACAGGGTTCCGGAGGAATCCTGCAGCAGTATGTCATAATACTGTTTCTTGTTTTCCTGTGTTTCCTTCCTTGTTATTTCGCGCAGCAGAAAAGTTGTTTCCACCGTCTTTGTAAAATGTTCCGCGATACCCGCAGCAAAAATATCTTTTGCCATTTTGTCCTCCTTTTATATCGTTATACCGCTTCTGACAGTCCGCAGCATGGAAGCCGCTTTACCAGAAGCTCCTCATAATAATTCTGAACCTCTTTATCCAGTTCCTCTGATTCCGGGTAAGCATACGCAAGATCGGGCTTTATCAGGGAACTTTCCACTTTCAGCAGCCTTGAAAAGTAAATCTCGCCGCATCTTGCGAAAATTTCCGCGCGGCGGAAAAAGTATTGAAGATTATATTTGCTTTTTCCGTTTAACGTGCCTTTAATACACTCATCAAGATTTTCCATGTGCCGGAGGAACGCCTCTTTATACAGGACGGTGATCCGGTTGAATACGACTTCCAGTGACAGATCCCCAAGCTGGTCATCAATCATGTGGAAATACTCATGGACAAATGAGGAAGGACACCTGATATCAACGCAGAGCGTATGCAGCGACGGATAATACAAGCCGCTCGCCTTATGCTTGCCCAGCTTGCGGAATCGGAGGGTGACATCCTTGAACGCCTTCCCGGAAAAATACGCGCGGTTCAAGACTTCAAATTCCTTTTCAATTGTTTTAACGGACGCAAGATCCACCTCCTCGTCAAATTCCACATACTTAAAGTAATCCATGAAGCCGGTGCTTTCCATAGCGCCATGGACTGCTTTTGGGATATTCTTTTTTGTGATGTAGGCGGTTGCAATCGAACGTCCTACTTCAGAGCGGTGCCTGTTTTCATAACGGATATCAAGGTAGACCTCAAGTACCCTGCACAGAATGTCCAGTGCGTCTGACAGCAGATATGTGTACTCATTCAGACAGAAAAATTCCCTGCCGTTATTTGTATATGTCCTGAAAAGGTTCTTTAATGGGAGCGGCGTTTTCTGCCGGATGCTCTCTGCCAGTGGGTTCGGCGCTCCAGTCCCGATTCGTTCATCTTCTTTATCCAGATAGTCTTTAAAAATATTTTGAACAAGTGGAAGTCCTACGGATGCCTGTATCTGGTGGATTCCCGTAAACAGGAACACCCTGGATAAAAAGGCAGTGAGATCTATAATATGGGATTCAACACGGGCTTTTTGGGAACGGTTTCCCCGAAGGAAGTAGTAACCGTCCTGACGTTTTCGTTTCATACCGATGCCGCCATAGATGTATTCACCGCCCATGCAGTCAAGCCGGATGCAGTAACAGGACGGCAGGCAGAATGTAATGCACGCAATTTCCGCCGCGTCTCCTGAAAAGCGGTCGGCATAGCCGACCTGTAGTTCTCCCTGATAGGGCTTTAGAATATCCTGTATGTAGGAAAACCCCGGATCTGTTTCGGACATTTCGGGGTCGCCATCTTTCTGAAATGCCATTAAGGTATCCTTCAGGTACTTTCTAATAACTTTCAGAACATAATCCACCTGTTTATGCTTTTCCACAGGCATACATGGATAGTTCAGGTTTAAGATGGGCACGCCGCTCATCACAGGATATGCTTTTTGGTAGCTGTGTTCCTTCTTTAACGACAGGATGCGTCCGCCGCCCACAAAATCTGTTATGGAGCTTCCTGTCTGATATTCCTCCAGGATACTCTTTGGCAGTGTAAAACCAAACGCCTCAAATATGGCATTAGGCACCTCAGTTCGTCTTTTTTGTTTCATAAAAATCCTCCTTTTTTTGATAATGGGCCGATTCTGGACAGACCGGGGCAATAAAAAAAGCATCCTAAGATGCCTCTGCCCAAATATATGATATAAACCTGTTTCCAGGGATTTAGAAGATCGGCCGGTTCATAAGAAACAGCCGTTGAAGAAAAATGAATGTTTCTGATAGTATAGCAGATATCGGGACGGCGCGCAAGGATAATTTGGTGCCGTGCCAGATTAAACGCATGAATGAAAAAGACATACATTTTTTGTGTTTTTTTGTTATA
>CAJUKA010000167.1 GCA_910586585.1 uncultured Lachnospiraceae bacterium | reverse complement strand
TGGAGGACGGCAAGGAAAAGCGTGTCCTGAACAAAAAAGAAACCATGATCGCACAACAAAAGCAGGAGATGATAAAGGAAGCCTTCAAGGAGTGGATCTTCCGGGACATTGACCGCAGGGAGGATTTGTGCAGGAAATATAACGATTTATTTAACAGCATCCGTCCCCGTGAATATGATGGGAGCCATATCCAGTTTGCAGGCATGACGCCAGAAATTACCCTGATGCCACACCAGAAAAATGCGGTGGCGCATATATTATATGGAAACAACACGCTGCTTGCGCATTGTGTGGGGGCCGGCAAGACCTTCCAGATGATTGCGGCCGGGATGGAGAGCCGGAGGCTTGGGCTGGCACAGAAGAACCTCTATGTCGTGCCGAACCATCTGACCGAACAGTGGGGCAGCGATTTCCTGCGCCTGTATCCGGGCGCAAATGTCTTAGTCGCAACGAAAAAGGATTTTGAGCCTGCCAACCGGAAGAAGTTCTGCTCCCGTATCGCAACCGGGGATTATGACGCCATCATTATCGGGCACAGCCAGTTTGAGCGCATTCCCCTTTCCAGGGAACGGCAGATTGCAGCCATAGAGCGGCAGATGAACGACATCACGTCAGCCATTGAAGAGCTTGCGGCGGAAGATGGCACACGCTACACCATTAAACAGATGGAAAAGACGAGGAAAACACTGGAAACAAGGCTTGCAAAGCTGAATGACCAGAGCCGGAAGGATGATGTTGTGACGTTCGAGCAGTTAGGCGTGGATCGGCTGTTCGTAGATGAGAGCCACAACTATAAAAATATGTTTTTATACACAAAGATGCGCAATGTTGCCGGGATTTCCCAGACGGACGCACAGAAAAGCTCCGATATGTTCATGAAGTGCCAGTACCTGGACGAGATTACCGGAGGGAAGGGCGTCACTTTTGCAACCGGGACTCCCGTATCGAATAGCATGGTAGAGCTATATACGATCATGCGCTATCTGCAGTATGACACCATACAGAGGATGGGCCTGGGGCATTTTGATTCCTGGGCGGCAGCTTTTGGCGAGACTGTCACAAGTATAGAGTTAAGTCCTGAAGGCACAGGATACCGGGCAAAGACAAGGTTTGCCCGGTTTTTTAATCTCCCAGAACTGATCGCATTATTTAAGGAGAGCGCCGACATCCAGACAGCGGATATGCTTGACCTTCCAGTTCCCGAAGCGGAATATATCAACGAAGTGCTGAAACCGAGCGAGGAACAGCAGGATTTGGTCAGCTCCTTTGCGGAACGGGCAGAGGCTGTCCGTTCCGGGAATGTAGACCCGTCAAGGGATAACATGCTGAAAATCACCAACGACGGGAGGAAATGCGCCCTGGATCAGCGTCTGATTAACGATATGCTGCCGGATGCGGAGGAAAGCAAGGTCAACCGCTGTGTGGATAATGCGTTTGGCATTTGGGAAAAGACTTCTGCAGACAAAGGGACACAATTAATTTTTTGCGACCTGTCTACGCCGAAAAACGACGGCACGTTCAATGTCTATGACGATGTGCGGGAAAAGCTGGTGGCAAAAGGAATCCCCAGAGAGGAAGTGGCGTTTATCCATGAAGCCGGGACGGAAACGAAAAAAGCGGAATTATTTTCAAAGGTGCGCTCCGGGCAGGTGCGTATTCTGCTCGGTTCTACACCGAAGTTAGGCGCAGGGACAAATATCCAAGACAGGCTTGTTGCCCTACACCACCTGGATGCGCCTTGGAAACCGGCCGATTTAGAGCAGCAGGAGGGCCGTATTCTTAGGCAGGGGAACCAGAACGACAAGGTTCAGATCTACCGATATGTTACCGAAAATACGTTCGACGCATACATGTGGCAGATCCTGGAGAACAAGCAGAAGTTCATCAGCCAGATCATGACCA
This sequence comes from uncultured Lachnospiraceae bacterium, assembly GCA_910586585.1. Taxonomy (GTDB): domain Bacteria; phylum Bacillota; class Clostridia; order Lachnospirales; family Lachnospiraceae; genus COE1. Next base: position 5,201 of record CAJUKA010000167.1, on the reverse strand, counting down.
GTAAATCCCCGGTACGGGCCTGCGAGGACGTGGACGATACGGCGTTAAGCTATGCGGAGATCAAAGCCCTGGCTACGGGCAATCCCTACATCAAAGAGAAGATGGATCTCGACATCCAGGTGAGCAAGCTGAAACTTTTGAAGGCAAACCATACCAGCCAAAAGTACCGCCTGGAAACGGAGATCGCAAGGAATTACCCAGTGAAGATCACAGCGCTGAAAGAGCGGATTGCAGGCTTAAAAGCAGATGCGGAGGCAGTGAAGCCGCTTTTGGAGAAAGATAAGGAAAAAGATGATTTTTCTATGGTCATCGGCGGGAAAGCGTACACAGACCGGAAAGAAGCAGGAACGGCGCTGATTGCCGCCTGCGCCGGATTGAAAGCAGTGAAAACAGCCGGTCAGATTGGGGAGTTCCACGGCTTTACCCTTTCCGCTAATTTTGACAGCTTTAATCAGACCTACCAGCTTACCATCAAACGGCAGTGCAGCTACCAGATTGAAGTGGGGAAAGACCCGTTAGGGAACCTGCAGCGTATCAGCAATGCACTTTCCGGGATTGAGAAAAAACTGACGGAATCGGAAGTGAAACTGGAAACCGTGCAACAGCAGCTTGCCACGGCAAGGGAGGAAGTGGAGAAGCCGTTTGCAAAGGAGGACGAACTGGCAGAGAAGATTGAACGGCTGTCAGAATTAAATGCTTTGCTTAACATGGACGACAAAGGGCCGTCAGAGGCGCTTGGCATGGAGGAAGATGTACAGGAAGTGGCAGACCGTCCGAGGAAAGCTGTCAGCTATGCAGGCCGGGTGTCGGATGCTTCCCGGATTGCAGATGGGGCAAGAAAGCCTTCCGTGCTTGGAAAGTTGAAAGAGGCAAAAGACAGGCTTGCCGGAAACCATAAGGGCAGTCAGAAATTAGCAAAGAAAAAAGAACAGGAATTATAAGCAGGAGGCCATACTGTCAGCAGATGATGGGATGGCGTTTTCTATTTATATCGTATCTGCCGGGATTCCACATAGGTGTCCCGGCAGGGAATGGAGGAAATTTATGACCGGAAAACGGGAAGAACAGTTAAAGGAGATTACGGAACGGCTGGAACAGGGCGTGAAGGATTTATTTACTTCGGAAAAATACACGGAATACCTGAAAACGATGTCGCAGTTCCATAATTACAGCTTTAACAACACGCTTTTGATAGCGATGCAGAAGCCGGAGTCAACCTTGGTGGCAGGCTACGGCACATGGAGCAAAAAATTTCACCGTCAGGTGAAGCGTGGGGAGAAGGGGATCAAGATTATTGCCCCTGTGCCGATCAGGGAAAAGGAAGAAGTGGAGAAATTTGACCCGGAGACAAACGAGCCAGTGCTGCGCCCGGACGGACAGCCGGAAACGGAGGAAGTGGAGCATATCATCCCACGGTTCCGTGTATCTACGGTATTTGACATTTCGCAAACGCAAGGTGATCCGCTCCCGGAGCTGGATGCGCCGGAACTGATGGGGAGTGTGGAGAACTTTGACATTTTCATGGAGGCGATCCGGATGGTGTCCCCGGCCCCTATGCGCTATGCAAAGATTGAAGGGGATACTAAAGGGTATTACAGCAATGTGAATAAAGAAATCGTAATCCGGGATGGCATGAGCGAGAAGCAGACCATGAAAACAGCCATCCATGAAGTGACACATGCCATGTGCCATGACCGGGACGTGATGGAGGAACTTGGGGAGAAGAAAAACAAGATGACCATAGAAACGGAGGCCGAGAGCGTGGCTTTTACGGTCTGTAGTTTCTTCGGTTTAGATGATGTGTCAGACTACTCCTTTCCGTATCTGGCGGGATGGGCCAGCAGCATGGAGATGAAAGAGCTGCGCAGCTCTATGGATTTTATCCGGAAAACGGCAGGCTCTTTCATTGACAGCATGGTAGAGAATATCCAGAAGCTGCAGAAAGAAAAAGAGGCTGAGAGGGAGCTGGGGGAGGATGATCTGGTATTCCAGGTTGCCCTTTCCGGTGAGGACGCAAAGCGCTTTTACCTTGTAGACAATGTAGGCAGGGTGGATTTTCTAAGGCTGTTACAGACATTTGCAGAGCAAAAGGGAGAAAACGGAAGCCCGGAACAGTTCTTAAAAGAGCATGGCGTGCATCTGGATTTATGGAAGGATTCTGAAAATCCGGAAAGGAATGAAAATATGCCGGATTTCTATGATGTCCTGTATATAGATGCAGGGCATATCATAGATGCGTCAAAATCTCCCACACTGATACAAGTGGAGCTTATCATCAGCCGTGCGGAGTATGGGCGTGAGGCATTGGGAAGGGAGGGACATAACCTGGCTGTCCGCTATGCTTATAAACTGGATGATCTGAGGGAAACAAAAAGGTTGGTCGGGGAAATGATAGAAGCGGCAGAAAATCCGGGAAGCCGGGACATCGGGCGGATTATGGAGGAGGCACAGGCGGAGATTGACTTCCTGCCGGATAACCAGATCGGTCTTTTGCAGATGCATGACTTTGGCTATCGGAATGATTCGGTACTGCCGCTTACGGTAGAACGGGCGGCTGCCTTACACAATGCCGGGCTTCCTATATATAGTCTGCATGAAGATGGGAGTTCCACATTAATGAATACGGAACAGGACATTTTAGAGACTGGCGGGATATTCGGCGTTGACGCCAGGGCATGGGAAAGCCACCTGGTGATGGAATCTGTGCATAAGGAGAAGGAAGAAAGGGAAATGGACGAGGAATATCAGGAAGTAGAAGTATTTGAAGTACCGGCTTTGTTTTCTAACGGACGGATAGCGGAGGGGGACGTGCCGAAGGGATTTTACCGCTATGACTTGCGGGGGTCTGGCGATGATCCCGGAGATCCGGCCGTGCTGGAGAATCACGTAGTCGTGAACCATGCAGGAACCGTCCTTGCCATACAGCCAATCCCAATCCCGGAAAGGGGATTTTTAAATTTGGGAGAGGAGCTGAATTTTGTGGGAGGGATGTCTACGCCGGGGCAATTCCGGCAATCCCTCACAGGCTTAGATGTTTCTGTATTGGAAGGACAGATGCACGATGCGGTGATCCGTTCCAATGAAGAACTGCTCTATACGGATACCAATGACTGGTATGGCATTTTTCAGATTGATGAAAAGGGGAAAGGCAGGGAATACCTGTTTTTCAATATGGATTTTATAAAGAAAAGCGGGATGGAAGTGGAGGGAGGCGATTATGCGCTGCTCTATGGCGGAAGGCTGGGGCAACAGGACGACCTGGACACTATTTATGAGAAATTCAATCTCAATCATCCCAAAGGATATACAGGGCATTCCCTTTCGGTGAGTGATATTGTGGTCCTGAACCGTGGAGGGCATGTGTCGGCGCACTTTGTAGACAGCTTTGGATTTACGGAACTGCCGGATTTTGTAAGCCAGAGGGAACAGAGGATAAGGAAAGAGGCAGCGCAGTATTTTGAGGAAGAAGCCTACCCGCCGCTTTATACGCATACGCTTCCCTATGCAATGGAGCATGGCCGGGCGGATGATTACCTGGAATCAAGAAAACGGAACCTGGACTGCAAAAATGCCATTGAGGACGCGATCCGGAAGAACTTTGACGGGCTGCATCTGGCGTATGACGCCGCTAAGGAGATCATTGAAGAATACGGTGCGGAACGTGTGGTATTCATCCTTGCGAATACCGTACAACATTTGGAATATGACGGGCGGTTTTCTATTGGGAATAAGGCATGGGCAAAGGGATATGGGATACCGGAAAACATAAACCGGGGGATGGACATGAACGCTGACTATGTGGTAAACAGCCACCCGGCGGTACTGGACGGGTTTATCGGGCTGGCAAGGGATGCGATAAGGGAACAGGAATTAGTGATGGAAGAAAACGTGCAGATTAATGAGGAAACGAAAGGGTTTATTGCAACCGGGCATTTCGGCACATGGCATACGGTAGAAGCAAAGGAGATCAGCGGCGAGCTGTTTTACCGGATGGAGCATGAGGAATATGGGGATTCCGTTGCCTCTATTATCGTCAATCAGAATGGGGAGCTGGTGGCAGAGGACTTGGAGCATGGATTTGACCAGGGGGCAATGGAAGCCATTGGCGAGTATTTTTCGGAAAAAGGAATAGAGATGAAGCCGGAACCGCCATTCATTGCACAATACTATGTCATACAGAATGCCGAGGGCGGCAAAGCGGAAAGGGCATATCAGTATTTTTCAGATATGGATACGGCAGTTACTGCTTATCATGAGATTCCAAACCATGTGGATAAGCGGCTTGGCATGGAGAGCAGAGAACAGCCGCCCTCCAGGATGTCCCTGATTGAGTGCAGGAATGGAATCGAAACACTCACAGACATAGAAAAATATTCCCTGAGTGGAAAATGGGTGCGTGAGGAAACGATGTCGGCATTACAGAAAGCAAAAGAATATCTCGACAATTATGATGCTGAAATTGCATACCAGACAGGAAAAGGCTATTTTTCCATCCAGACGGTTTCAGACGGCTATGATTATACGATTTATGGCAAAGATTTCCGGGAGATTGACGGAGGCGTGTATGATAACCCAGATATATCCATCGGTGAAGCGATGGAAGCAATCCTTTCTGATGAAGGAATCTCCATGACGGCATGTAAGGTTATGGATTATGAGGAATTGCAGGAGAAGGCAGAAGCAGCCGCACAGGAAGATCTGCAGAAGGCACAGGCGAAAGAAACGGAGAAGGGGAAGCTGCCGCTGGTTTCTGATATGACAGAGCCGGAGCCTGCATTAAACAGTCAGAGCCGGGCAGGGACTGAGGAAACCGTACTCTGTTATGCCCAGGCGCAGATTGATGAAATGGGGCTGTCGGAGGAAGTGGAGCTGCTTGGCGCAAGGGTATATGGGAGCCGTTCCAGGGAAGGGCTGTACCATGAAGGCTCGGATATAGATGTTGTGGTGTCTTACAGCGGCAATCTGAAGGAGGATGCTTTTTTCAGTGCGCTCCATGAGGATGGATTAAAGATAGCAGGAATCCCGGTTGACATCAATCCAATCTCTACGGAAAAGACGGGGACATTGGAGGAATATCTGGAAAATGCGGAGAAATATCTGGATGAAAAGCAAGGCTATATGGAGATTCCTGAAAGTAATGGGCGGGCAGACCGGAAACAGTCTATAACATTTTATGTGGCAGAGTGTTCAGAATTTCATAT
>CAJUKA010000166.1 GCA_910586585.1 uncultured Lachnospiraceae bacterium | reverse complement strand
ACAATCTTAAAGCCTACGAGCGGGCGCATCCTGCTGGATGGGCAGGATATTGTGAAAAATCCGAATGTTATGAGAAGTACGGTAGGCTATCTGCCGCAGGAGGTTTCCTCTTACCCGAATCTGACGGTACTCGAATATCTTTCCTATATAGCATCCGTAAAAGGGATAAAAAAGAAAGATGCAGAAAAACAGATAAACAGTCTGCTGACGGATTTCCATTTGGAGAATGCAAAGGGTAAGCGTATGGGGAACTGCTCCGGCGGCATGAAGCAGAGGGTAGGCATTATCTGCGCTTTGTTAGGTGACCCGCAGATTATCATTATAGATGAGCCTACTACCGGGTTAGACCCAGAAGAGAGGATTGCAGTCCGCAATATCCTGTCACGCTTATCCAGGGAGCGGATCGTCATTTTATCAACACATATTGTATCGGATATTGAGGCGGTTGCCTCCCGGATACTGTTGCTGCAGCAGGGAAGCCTTATTTTTAGCGGCAGCCCGGAAGAACTGATCGCCAGGGCCAAAGGGTGTGTATGGGAGTATATGCTGACGTCCCTGTGCTGACCGTTATGTGGCTGTTTGTGATACTTGGGGCTGCCCTTATGCTGCCATTCCGATTTCCGGATCAGCCGCTGCCGTTTTATGATTTTATCAGCCCATTTATTGGTATCTATCCGGGGATTGTTTTTGCCTCTTCTTTTGCAGTCCTGTTGGAGAGCGTACCCTTTATCAGCAGCAAGGCCGGAAATGCTGTCGGGCTTACAGCCCTTTTTGTAATGTTCCTTGTCAATTATTCAGCCAGTGGGTATGATAATCCGCTGCTTGGGGCGTTTGATTATGGGAATTACAGATGGGTTATGGACAGTATTAACAATGCAGTGGTTCCCATAATTGGGCGAGGGGTACGGGAAACAGGCATACTTGTACCCGGAGGGATGTTTGCAGGCAGTAAGGGCGGACAGGAGCTGGTTTTTCATGGCCTTTTATGGAACTGGCAGTATCTTATAGATAAGATCATACTGACTGCCATAAGTATGGCGCTTATCCTGTCAGCGGTCATTCTACTGGAAACGACAGAGAAAAGGAAAAAGGCATCTTCCCGGAGCCTGCAGGAAAAAAGACAGGCGGACAGAAAAGCCGTCTGCTGCACAAACCAATTTATAATGGAGCGCAGGCTTCTCTTAAAAAACCTGCCCAAAAGCTGTTTTGTGATAAATGTGGGACTGTGGATATACAGCATTTTTGCCCCGCTCCGATATGTGCAGGGTTACTTGTGGATCATCATGCTGATCTGTTCGGTGGCCTTGTTTTCACAGATGGGATGCCGGGAGCATGAGAACGGCCTGACAGAATGCTTTGTGACCATAAAATCCTCTTTAGTCCGGCAAATGGCGTATTCTTATTTATGGGGAGTGGTTATATTATTTATGCTTTCCATGCCTGCTATCATAAGATGCTTTGGGGAACAGAAATTTTTGTGTTCGTGCAGTTATATTGCGTTTTCATTTTTTGTACCAGCATTGGCCTGTTTTTTAGGGGAGTATTCCAAATCGCGGCGGGCTTTTGAGACAGTATATCTGCTGATCTGCTTCCTGCTGTTAAATATGCCGTCGTTCCTGTTTCAGGGATATGTGGTGGCGGTGATGATGATCTGCACAATAGTTTTCTTGTTTGCTGCCCTTGTGAAAAGGTTACATTTATAGAGTAGGGGTTAGTTATTGATATTTGTCATCATTATGATGTTAAGTGAAAATACAATAGAATAAACGCAGACCGCCTCTATATCGGACGAAAGGCGAAAAACTTTAGACCTGTTTTTGAAATATATGTTGTGTTCCTCCTGTGCTTATAGTCGTTTCGTGCAATTTATGGGAGTTTTGTGCAATGGCGTTTGATAGGATGCCCTAAAATCCGATATAATTTATGACGGAAAGTGAGGAAAATATGGATGATGATAGCGGTCTGCGATGACAGCAGGGAGGACAGGGGTATGCTGCGGGCGCTGCTGGAAGCCTGCGGGCATGATTTTGAAATAAAGGAATACGGCTCCGAATGACAGAGGCGCCGCAGGTAAGATTTTTTGAAGGAGGATGAGAATTATGTCAATGGAGATCACAAGCAATTACAGCAACTATGCGGCAAATTATACTGATACCGTGAAAAAGCCAGATAGCAAGGCGGCAGAGATAAAGGTAAACACATCAACAAACAGCAAAGACAAGGTGCAGGCATATTATGAACAGCTATGTAAGAAATTCCCTCAGATTAATGTTAATTTGAATAGGGGCATTGCAGGGGGCGGTAAAAATAATATCGTTTTGAATCTCTCTGATGACTGCCTGAAAAAAATGGCAAGTGATCCAGATTTTGCAAAAAAAATCGAAAATGACATAGCGGGCATACCGGCAGCGCATGAGCAAATGTTTGCCAAGGCAAAAAGTGACGGTATTGAGATACATGGATTTGCTGTGAGAATCAATGCAGATGGGAGTATGCAATGCTCCTGTAGCGGTTCAACAAGAATCAGCGGCACAAAACAAAGCACATCCATACTGAATACGGAAAAGAGGCAAAAAGAAAGAGTAGAAAAAAAGCGTGAGGAGAGAAAAATTTTAGAAGAAAAGGCTGCGGAACGGCGGGCGGAAAGAAAAGAGCAGATGGATAAGCTGATGGAAAATAGAGAGGTAGAATCGTTCGCGGTATCTGCCACGGGCACGGATATAAAAAGTGTTACGCAGAACTTCATGGCAACGGTTTCTGGCATATCAGCACCTACAGGTGCAGGTTTTGATATAAAGGCGTAAGGAACATTCCGCAGTAGACGGCTCAGATATGGCACTGACCAACATGGGACTGTTACATAAAAAGAAATCGGAGGGCTTGAAAAATGCCTGTCAGCAGACAAGAGAAAAGTTTTTGGCAGCTTTTAAGAGTTTTGGCTACAAAAAAGGAACAGTGTTAGACATACTCGCAAATGTACTGAAAGAGAATGTAAGTTTTGCGGCGAATACTCAAAAACTTTTTAAGTAGGTTGGGATGGAGATAAGGTTTTGTAGCATAGAAAGAAAAGAATGAAAGGAGAGAAGAAGATGGATTTTGGAGTGACAGGTAAATCAGGAGGGTACTGCAAGGAGTGTTATGGCAAAGGTTGAGGGCTTTATTGCGGAACAGGATATGCCCGGATTTACCATAAGGAGGCATGGGTGGCTCCGACCGACAGAAGGGCTGCCATTAAAATAATTGATGACAATGGAGGATTTGAATCATGAGCGTAAATGGAATAGGGGCGGGCTATCCCGCATGGCGTGATATGGGAAAGGCACAGAGGAATGGTGCGGGAACAGGTTTTGCAGGCAGGATGGTTGATACATATACGGTGAGTGAGGGTTTGGGTAATAATTTCATTTATTCAAAAGCAGAAGAAAGGTTTTCTGCATATGATGTATATTCTATAATGGGCAATATGGGTTCAAGATTTCATACAAATAATCTTAGTTCAGAAACAAATCAGCCAGTTGAAAAAGTAGGGAGTGAGCGGTATTTAATTGAACCTTCCGATGAGATATCTGGATATTGGCGTATATATGATAAGAGACTTAATAAATCATTTGAGTTTGACCCCAATAATACATCGGTACAAACAGATGGCAATTCGGGTAAAAATTACATTGTGGCGACTGACCCAAGGGGAGGGCTGATGAATGTCATGCCTGCTGACAGTGAGCTTATGGAGACATTAGCACAGTTTTTAAATGTCGATAATGCAGACAGTATTCCTACATCATCCTTAAATGACAAATACACGATAGAGGTGAATGCGTTTACAGGAATAGAGTGCCTGAAAATCAAAGGGAACGAAGGCGGCGGTTCATGGCTCATGGTCAGCGATGAGCAGCAGATGGGGAAACTGCGGGAACTGGCAGATATGTATAAGGAAAAGTACCCGAACCTTATAAAATCAGAAAGTGTGGCAATGGGATTTGCACAGGCCGAAGTAGCAGGTCAGGCTGTCAGGACAGAAGATGGAATCATGCTGATTACCTGTAATGGGATGAGCTATATGGATGATGCCAATCCATCTAAGAGCTGGGCTGTCATGTATCCGATAGGGGCGACGCATATGTATATGGAAATTATGAATGCAATGGCAGAGGGATACATAGAAGCGAAAGACATCAAGGAATATTCAAAGTGGGAGAAATATTTTGAAGAAAGAGGACTGGAATTTGAAAGAATCTTATCAGATGAGGAATTGGAGCAGGCAGATAAACAAGGAGCAGAATCAAAGACAGATATTATTGTTAAGCCAGATGGTTCAAGGGTGCTTGTAATGACAATGAGTATCGGAGGAATGGAAACTACAACGAGTTTGGAAATTTCCAAGCCGACAGAAGCACCAAATGAAAATTCAGAGCACGATACCGATAATAATATGCCCTCTGATAATACCCCACAGAGGACAGGCATCCTTGGCATTCTGGCAGATTAGGGAATCAGGGGGAGAACGGAAAAGAATGGAGGATATTTAAGAATGAGTGTTAGTGGAATCGGAAGCGGTGCGGCAAAGGAATATTCTGCCTTATATAATAATCAGGCGGCTGCATCCCGGCACAGGGCAGGGGAAGTAAAAGCACCTGCAAAGGCTGACAGTGTGGTGAAAACACGCCAAAGGGAGCAGGACGTTCCGGTCTATGCGGAGCGGGCATCCCAAAGCGGCAGCCTGCCACAGCAGGAGAGCGCAACGACATTTCCCATGCCAGCTGTCATTGCGAAATATGAAAAATATACGAAGGCCATTGATGAGCATTACGCAAAAGTAAATGAAGAAAATAAAAAATTTGATAATCCGTCAAAGCATATATGGGATAAATACTATAACACAAGATCCCCTTATTATGTGAAGGGTCTGACACGGAGGGAGCGCGACATATGTGCGGAATCCGAAAGGCGTGTCCTGAACGGGCTTCCGGCGGCAGTGAACAGCTATGACCTGGTGATACAGAAGAACTTTGGCGGGATCATGAGCGATGAGGAATGGAATGATGAGGTGCGGCGCGGTATGAATGATTCCATCAACCAGCTTTTTGCGGAAAACGGCATTGACATACCGGAAGGGGCAGACCTGCGCCTGCGGGTTGACCCGTATGAGTACAAAATCCATGCAGGCGGTGTGGACGAGGCGCTGGCAAGGCAGATAGAGGAAGTCCTGAACAGGGGAAACAATGGAAGATACCTGTATGAGCATCTGCGCTGGTGCAATCCGGCGAATAACGGGTTTGAGCAGCCCAGGCAGTATTTATATGACACGGCATACCAGGAGAAGGCAGTCATGTGGCATTTTGTAAATGACATGACGGGGCTGGACATGAGGGAACTGGAAAACAGGGACGGGGTGATCTATACGCCGGATGGGCGGAACCTGTGGGATGCAGTAACAGAGCAGTATAATGAAAAGCGGGCAGCCGGGGAGATAGGTGCCCTGCCTATGGAATCCTTGTATAAAGATTATCAGGTATTTGTAAAAGAGGGATGGGATAAGGAAGATGGGCGCGGGCTTACCATCGGCTATAAAAATGGCAGCCTTTATGACATTGATACGGAATACGGATACGGGCCGGGCCAGAGGGAATGGATGGAGGATAGCAGGAACCGGCACAGCCAGTATTGGGAAAATTACCGTAAAGAGCGGGAGGAGACCCTGCGCAGGGAGAAAGCGGAGCCGACAGCCTATGAGAAACGGATGGACGGGCAGATGGCATATACGGAGGAAGTCCTTTCAGAGCTGGGGAACGGGACATATGGGAAGAGTGGGACGCTGCTGTCCCAACCGAATTTGAAAGCGATGCAGCAGTTATTGGATTATGCAGTCAGTAATGGGCGTGTTGTACCTCTTACGAAAGAAGTATTGCGCCTTCCGGGCAGGGGAACGCTACAGGGTGGCCTTGATATAAAAGCATAGCAGGAAATAAATGTAGGAGGGGAACTGGATGATGCCGGTTCCCCCGTTTATTTTAAGAAGATAACGGTCACGCCGGATGACGAGAGAGCGTGGTTCAAGACCAATCCCTTCTTTCCGTGGTGTCGTAGCTTACCTCTGTTTTGGCGGGGTAGCAAGAGGAAAAATTAGTTATAAGAAATTCATAAAAGTTTTGTTGCATTAGCCGATATAAAATAATAAAATAAAGATAGAAAAGAATGAATTGAAACGGAAGAACCATACTAACAAAGGAGGTGTATATCATGGCAACTTCAAGTATCACAAAGAATTTTGTCATTTCCGGCAAGGAACAGGTGGAGATGTTCATCAATGCGATTGAAGAATCTGCCAAGAACCGTCCTGTGCGTACTCCTGTGGCTGCAAGGCAGATTAAAGGGGAAGAGGAACTGAGAAAATTCATGAAAGAATGGGAGAAAGCGAATGCAGATCAATGATAAGTTTTTTTATATCAACATTCGTGATTATCTGGCATTAGGAAATGATGATAAAGCCGGAGAGCCAATGCTTGCCAGAGTGCTTTCCGGTTTTTCCTGTCCGAAGAATCAGGATGTGGCGAATTTTTTAAAGAAGAACGCGGTGGAATTTACCAAAAAGAGTCAGTCAGTTACATACCTTGTGTTTTCCGTGGAAAGCAAGGAACTGCTTGGATATTTTACCCTTGCATTAAAGCCGTTGTCAGTCAGGGGTGAAACGGTAAGCAAGACCACGAAAAGGAAACTGCTGCGTATCAGTGAACTGGACGAGAAATCAGATACATACACCATGTCAGCCTATCTGATTGCCCAGCTTGGAAAAAATTATACGAATGGTGCAAATGAAAAGATCACGGGAAAAGAGCTTGTCGAATTAGCATGGACTGTGATAGAGGATGCGCAATATATGCTTGGTGGCATGGTAACATTTTTGGAAGCTGAAAATGAGGAAAGGCTGTTATCATTTTACCGTGACAACCGCTTTTCGCAGTTTGATACCAGGCAGACTGCTTCAGATACGGACGAGGCGCATGAGTTGGTACAGCTTTTAAGACTGCTCTGATGCGATTGTGCCGTGCTAAAAAGCATGGGTTTTATCGGAAAAAGAGCAATTTGTCGAATCCCGTTTGTCGAAAGTCGAATTAGGTGGGGTAAATGGGGTAAAGAGGGGTAAAAGTCATCAAAGTATAACAGCGGCACAGGCGGCTATTCAGAAATAATGCCATAGG
>CAJUKA010000165.1 GCA_910586585.1 uncultured Lachnospiraceae bacterium | reverse complement strand
GTATTCTCTTGGCGAATATCCTTTCAGCTTGTGAAAAAGCCGGCTGAAATAAAGCTGGTTATCATATCCGACAATCTTAGAAATCTCATTGATGGAATAAGTTGTTGTTTCAAGTAACATCTGAGCATTGTTGATACGGATTCCCACAATGAATTGCATTGGTGTAGAACCGGTATATTTTTTGAAATTTCGGATAAACCAGCTGACACTCATGCCTCGTGAGGCAGCATAATCATCAATATTGATATTTTGATTGTAGTTTTCACTGAAAAAGGTAACAGCATTATCCATCTCATGATCAAGATATTCATTTTTTAATATGTGCTCTCTTGTCAGTTCCCGGTGGAAACTGATCAGAAGATGACGTAGCAAAAGGACAAGCATTTCCTCATAATTGTCTTGACAGCGTTGGAGCTCGATAATGATACGTTTGAAAATTTGTTCATATTCATTAGATGTACCCACTTGAAAGACACGTTCTTTATCCGGAAACCCATATTGACGTAAGATATTTTTCACATTGCTTCCTGTGAAGTGAATCCAGTATACTTCTGTCTTATCTTCTCCGTAATATTCATATTTTTGGAGTTCTTTCGGTCTGTACAGTACAATGTTGCCGGCTGGAACAATCGTTTCATTATTTACATTATCAAAATGAAAATGCCCACAACCAGCAGTGATATATATAATCTGATAATCCAGACGACCCCTTGGACGGTAGGTCGGAAGTTTGGGATGTCTGGAAAGACGGTAAGTACCACAGCTACCGACAATCAGCGGACGACTTTTGTCTTTGAAATCCATATGTGAGTGGTTCAAATAACCGGTGTTCAAATGCATAGGACAGCACCTCTTTTCGTACTTTTTATCATTGTATCATTTAGTGCATATTTTGTCTAATCCAATTCATAGACATATTTTGCGAATTAGGATAAGCTATATATAGCATAACTAAGGAACGTAAACAAAAAGTAAAGTATAAGGTTTGCTTTAGGAAAACAAAGAACAAAAAAGTATATGTATTGGAGGAGAGCTATTTATGATCGTACCACGTTATTATGAAAATCTAAGCGTACTGCACGAAAACACAATGCCAGCCAGAGCCTATTATATTCCGGCATCCAGAAGAATGGATAACTTGGTGGAACACAGAGAAGAGTCAGATCGTATGCAGTTATTGAATGGAACTTGGAAATTCCAGTATTTTAACAGCATCTATGACATTAAGGATTCTTTCTTTGAGAAGAATTATGATACAGAAAATTTTGATGAGATTCAGGTTCCAAGTGTATGGCAGATGGCTGGATATGATACACACCAGTATACAAACATCCGGTATCCATTTCCGTTTGATCCACCATATGTGCCACAGGACATTCCGTGTGGAGCCTATGTACATACTTTTGAGTACAGTAGAGATGAGAAAGCGCCAAAATCTTTTTTGAACTTTGAAGGAGTAGACAGTTGCTTTTACGTATGGATCAATGGCTCTTACATAGGATACAGCCAGGTTTCGCATATGACCAGTGAGTTTGATGTTACCGATGTACTTCAGGATGGAACGAATACGGTGGCAGTGTTGGTAATGAAGTGGTGTGATGGTTCCTATTTGGAAGATCAGGACAAATTCCGTATGAGTGGTATTTTCCGGGATGTGTACATTTTGAAACGCCCAAAACAGGCAATCAGTGATTATCATATTAAAACAAGAATTGAGGATATGCTTGCGAAAGTAGAAATTGAAATGAAATTCTACTCTCCGTTAAATGTAAAAATTTCGATTGAAGATAGAAACGGAGCAGTTGTAGCACTAGGAAGTATTGCTGAAGAAGGAACAGCTGTATTAGAAATCGCAAGTCCGGAACTTTGGAATACAGAAAATCCATATCTATATAAACTGATTCTTGAAACAGAGAATGAAGTAATTGTAGATCACATTGCATTAAGAAAGATAGAGATTAAAGACCAGGTTATTTATTTAAATGGACAGAAGATTAAATTCCGTGGTGTCAATCGACATGATTCTGATCCGGTTACTGGATTTACAATCAATCCGGAACAGATTACAACCGATCTTACGTTAATGAAGCAGCATAATTTTAATGCGATCCGTTCCAGCCACTATCCGAACGCACCATTTTTCTATGAAATGTGTGACAAGTATGGATTCATGGTAATAGATGAAGCAGATATTGAAGCTCATGGTCCATTTATGATCTACAGAAAAGAAGACACTGATTACAATCGGTTCAAACGATGGAATGAGAAGATTGCAGATGATCCGGTATGGGAAGAGGCAATCGTTGATCGCGTAAAACTCATGGTGGAACGTGACAAAAACCGTTTCTGTATTGTTATGTGGTCAATGGGAAATGAGAGTGCTTATGGCTGCAACTTTGAAAAAGCACTGGAATGGACAAAGAATTTTGATCCAGACCGTATCACACAATATGAGAGTGCAAGATACCGTAATTATGATGAAACATATGATTACAGCAATCTGGATGTGTACAGCCGGATGTACCCAGCGCTTTCCGAAATTCAGGAATATCTGGATAAAGATGGAAGCAAACCCTTCCTTTTGGTAGAGTACTGTCACAGCATGGGAAACGGACCTGGAGATTTTGAAGATTACTTCCAGATGATTCAGGATAATGATAAAATGTGCGGCGGCTTTGTCTGGGAATGGTGTGACCATGCGATTGCTCATGGAACTGCTGAGAATGGAAAGACTATATATGCTTATGGGGGCGACCATGGCGAAGAAATTCATGATGGCAACTTCTGTATGGATGGATTAGTATATCCGGACAGAACGGTACATACAGGACTTTTGGAATACAAGAATGTTTATCGCCCGGCAAGAGTTATTTCCTATAACAAAGAAAGCGGAGAACTGGTGCTTCATAACTACATGGATTTTGATGACTTGAAAGATTATGTGAAGATTAGTTATGAGCTGACACAGGATGGTCTTGTGATCAGCAAAGGCATACTTCCGGAGTTTTCTGTGGCACCACACGGGGAAGGAAAAACAAACCTGAAGATCAATGTTCCAGAGAATGGGAAATGTTATTTAAAACTTATTTACCATCTGAAAAAAGAATTGCCACTGTTGGATGAAGACCATATTCTTGGATTTGATGAAATTGAGGTAAGTAAAGAGGATACAAAATGTAAACTTGCAGAGAAATGGATACCAAAAACAGTAGTGGACTCTGAATTACAGGTAAATGAAAATGATACACAGATTCATATCAAGGGGCGTGAATTTGCTTATACCATAGACAAACGTACTGCACTCTTTACAGAGATGAAATTCGCAGGGCGGGAATACTTGAACCATCCGATGGAATTAAATATTTGGAGAGCTCCAACAGATAACGATATGTACATCAAGTCTGAATGGAAGAAAGCCCACTATGATAAGGCTTACACAAGAGCCTATACGACAGAGGTTGTGCAGGGAAAACATGGTGTGAAGATTACAAGCCATGCTTCCGTTGTGGCAGAGACAGTACAGAAGATTCTTGATGTGACGATTACATGGAAAATAGAAGCTGCTGGAAAGATTGATGCAGATATTGCAGTAACAAAAGACGATGAATTCCCGGATCTTCCGAGATTTGGTGTGAGGATGTTCCTGGATAAAAAACTTTCAGCTGTAAGATACTTTGGAATGGGACCACAGGAAAGTTATTGTGATAAACATCAGGCTGCGAGCCACGGTTTGTACCGGGCAGATGTAGGGGATTTACATGAGGACTATATCCGTCCACAGGAAAATGGAAGCCATTATGATTGTGAATATGTAGAGCTTAACAACAGCCGATATGGAATTGTGGCATCCGCAGAAAAGGCATTTTCATTCAATGCTTCTTATTATACACAGGAAGAACTTGAGAAGAAAACGCATAATTATGAATTAATAGAATCAGATAGTGTAGTATTCTGTGTTGACTACGCATTAAATGGCATTGGTTCTAATAGTTGTGGTCCAGTTGTATTGGAGCAGTACCGATTTGATGATGTATTATTCCGGTTTCAGTTTACACTGATACCGTATGTAAAGGGATAATAAAGTTTCATGTAACCCGTAAACAAGGAAAGAGAGTCTGATTGTAATGTAAAGTCCGGATATACAGAGCAATCAGACAAAATCAGAGAAAAAAACAGAATTAGATATCATACGGTTAGCCATATTGAGATTCTAAGTGCGATGAAGATGAGGAGCAAAGAAATTCGATGGAAGAAAAAAAGTATTTGAAATGGTATAACAAAATTGGATACGGATCAGGTGATATTGCAGGTAATGTAGTCTATGCGTTCCTGACATCTTTTATGATGGTCTATCTGACGGACTCGGTAGGACTTGCTGCAGGTGTCGTGGGTACCCTGATTGCCGTATCAAAACTATTTGATGGTTTTACGGATATATTTTTTGGATCAATGATTGACAAAACACACAGTAAAATGGGAAAAGCGAAACCCTGGATGCTATACGGATATATTGGTTGTGCCATTACGCTGGTCGGCTGCTTTGCAGTACCGGTGAGTTTGGGAACAACGGCTAAATATGCATGGTTCTTTATTTCTTATACACTGTTAAATAGTGTGTTTTATACAGCAAACAATATTGCTTATTCAGCACTTACGTCACTGATTACAAAGAACAGCAAAGAGCGTGTACAGATGGGATCTTACCGTTTTATTTTTGCATTTTCAACAAGTCTTCTGATTCAGGCGATTACAGTTGGATTTGTAGATAAATGTGGTGGAGATGCTGCGGCATGGAGAACGGTTGCTATTATCTATGCAATCATTGGTCTGGTCGTAAATACGATTTCAGCACTTTCTGTTAAGGAACTTCCGGAGGAAGAACTTAATGAAGGAGAAGTAAAGAATGATAATGAAAAGTATGGAATGGTACAGGCATTCAAGCTTCTTGTCAAAAACAAATATTACATGATGATTTGTGGAACATATATTTTACAGCAGTTATATGGTGCCATGATTGGAGCTGGCATTTATTACATGACATGGGTACTGAAAAATAAGAATTTGTTTGGACAATTTGCATGGGCAGTAAATATTCCACTGATCATTGCCCTGATTTTTACACCGACATTAGTTGGTAAGTGGAAAGGCATGTATAAACTGAACTTAAGAGGTTATGTCTTAGCAGTCATCGGTAGAGCACTTGTTGTTGTTGCCGGATATATGGGTAGTGTTCCGCTGATGATGGCGTTTACAGCTCTTGCAGCCTTAGGTCAGGGACCATGGCAGGGAGATATGAATGCTGTTATTGCATCCTGCTCTGAATACACTTATCTTACACAGGGAAAGAGAATTGATGGAACGATGTACTCTTGTACTTCTCTTGGTGTAAAAATCGGTGGAGGTATTGGAACCGCTGTTGTTGGATGGATGCTTGAGCTCAGTGGATATGTCGGAACAAATGCAACTCAGCCACAGTCTGCACTTGATATGATGCAGTTCATGTATCTTTGGCTTCCGTTAATCTTTGATGTATTGATTATGTTTGCACTTTCAAGAATGAATGTTGAAGATGCAAATAAAAAACTGAAAGCAGAAAAAGGAATTGCTGCAGATGAAGTAACAGATGCATCAGACATAAATTAGAATTGACAAGAGAAAGCGTTGTCTGATCGTTGTTCGATGAGACAGTGCTTTTTTCTATAATATAAAGTGATAGAACTGTATTTTGAAAATAAAAAGGACCACTTCATTTTTATGAAATGGCCTTAAGAAAATATTCAGTTTTCACAAAATAGTCCTTTTAGTATTTATACATGGTAAGGATGCTCAAAATATTCAGTGTAGAATACTAAAAGGTCATTCAGATATTTTTTTAGGTTGCTCATTTGCAATTCCTCCTTTCCTTATTTACAAGTTGATTATAAGATAGGTGTAAAAGGATTGCTTGCCAAATCGAAAGAAGATATAGACAAATGTTGCAAAGGGGAGTATTTCATGCAGTTAAAATATGTTGACACAAAAGAGGAGATCATAGCAATAAATAGGAAGTCAAAACATATTGAACCACATCTTCATAATGCATTGGAGATTGTTTGTGTAACAAGTGGAGCATTAGAACTTGGTGTCGGACAGGAACTATATCATATGGATAAAGGAGATATAGGCTTTGTATTTCCAGATGTTATTCATCACTATCAGGTACTGACACCCGGTGTAAATAAAGCGACTTATCTGATTGCATCGCCATTTACGATTGCCAAATTTGCAGATATCATGCAATCCATGGCTCCTGAATACCCGATCATCAAAGCGGAAAAGGTTGAACCGGAGGTATATAGGGTTATAAATGCGATTTTAGAGACAGAACAGTCGGATATTACTGTTGCACAGGCATATCTTCAAATTGTGTTGGCACGCTGCATAGGAAAATTAAATTTGGTAGAAAAGAGTAATGTGGGGAGCAACGATCTTATTTACCAGACAGTTTCCTATATATCAGCAAATTTTAAGAAGAAATTTTCGCTGGAAGAGATGGCAAAAGATCTGGGGGTGAGCAAATATGTTTTATCCAGACTCTTTTCCAAAACATTCCATAGAAACTTTAATCAATATCTTAACGATGCAAGGCTGAACTATGCATGCCAGCGTTTGGAAAATACGAGTGATTCTATTACAAACATTTGTCTGGATAGTGGATTTGAAAGTCAGAGAACATTTAACCGAGTATTTAAAGAAAGATATAAAATATCACCGAGTGATTATCGGAGTACTTGTGTGAAAGAGATGTTGTCATAAAAGGTTCTGTTGATAGAAATATTTACTTCGATTTCACAGTACTATGTATTTGATTTTATGTGTGGATGATATAATATGAAAATATTTGTAGAAAATAGCGCTTTATTTTATTATGAAAAGAGCAAGGTGTATTCTAAAGAAACAAGAAAGGCAGGGCGCATATGAACATGAGAAAATCCATAATCGATTTTAATGAAAAAAAAGGATTCATCTGTGATATGGATGGTGTGATTTATCATGGCAATCAGATATTGCCAGGTGTTCCAGAATTCATCCAGTGGTTGCATGATGAAAAGAAAGAATATTTATTTTTGACAAATAATAGTGGATATACACCACGGGAATTAAATCAGAAACTGGCAAGGATGGGACTTGATGTGCCAGAAGAACATTTTTATACCAGCGCATTGGCAACAGCCGC
>CAJUKA010000164.1 GCA_910586585.1 uncultured Lachnospiraceae bacterium | reverse complement strand
CAGAATTTGTTGCACTTTTGTTGTACCTGCAAAATTCTGTTGCACTGCAACACATCCATCAAGGACTCTTTCCTAAAAAATGTGTAAATTGCGTGATAAATTTTCAAATGCTTCTGTTTTTTTCATATCAGTAACTTCAGCGTAAATATCTAATGTCGTTTCAATATTAGCGTGTCCCATTACTGCCTGAATAATTTTCACATTGGTTTCGTTTTCACAAAACCGGGTACAAAACGTATGTCTAAGGTGGTGGCAGGAAAAATGTGGAATGATAACAGGAGGACGTTCTTCTCTTTTAGCCCGTAGAATTTCCTCTGCATTATAGTTTTCTGAAATGCGCCGGATAGCCCGGTTGATTGCCTGCGGATTATGCAGACTGCCAAAACGGTTCGCGAAAATAAAACCCGACATTCCATTAACTTCCATTTTATTACAGATTCCATCTTCTTTTTGCCTTGCAGCTTCTTCCTTAAAAGCGTTATACACCTCGTCCATCATTGGAACATTTCTAATGCCCGCCTCTGTCTTTGGCAGGGATACCTCAAATTCGCATTTATATGTATCTTCCCTTCTCGGATAATATGTTACGCTGTGGTTAATACTTATCATGCGATTCTCATAGTCCAAGTCCTGCCACCGCAGCCCGATAATCTCGCCAATCCTACAGCCAGTCCCCAATAAAACGGTAAACAGCGGTGTCCATCGGCAATATGCAGGATTTTCAGATATATAATTCATAAATGCTCTCTGCTGTTCGATTGTCAGAGCGTGCCTTACTCCGTGACGCTTTCCCTGTTTCTTCTTAACCTGCGCCATAACTCCATCACTCGGATTTATGCGGATAATGTTATCACGGACTGCCATCTGGAACGTCGGGTGAAGTACCGAATGGACGGTATCAAGCGTATTAACCTGAATCCCTTTTTCCCTTAAAAGATAAAGGTAGAAATGCAGCACATCAGAATATTTTATATCCACAATGAGCTTTTTGCCAAATGTTTCACGAACATAATGGTCATAGGTATATGTATAATTACTATAAGTAGTTGACCTCAGTTCTGTCTTGGTTGAGATATATCTGTCAAACACGAAATTCAAATCTGAATTGCCCGCCGCATATACATCCAGTCCATCAAGCTGATCCTTTAGCAGTTCCTTCTCCTTTTTTCTTAATTCTATCAGGTCTTTTGAGTACACATACTTTCTCTTATGCGTAAATGGGTCAGTATATGTGTATATGTACATCAAATCATATTTTCTCTGTGTTTCTCCTTTCCTCAATGCCCTGCCTTTGCTATCTTTTCTTGCCTGTGCCATGCTATGCTCCTTTCCATAAACGGAAAGAGCTTTGTACCCGCATCAGGTTGTCTTTAATACCATTTCGACACCCTTTTGCAACACTTGTGTTATGGTCAGATTATGAGACTGCGCATACTCCTTGATAATTTCATATTCGGCTGGAGTTACCCTCATGGTAATCGTCTTGTCTTTTATTACCTCCACTTTGGGTCTTCCCATTTTTGCCATGTATGCACCTCCTCTGCATCTGATACCATTATACTTTCCGTATTACGAAAAGTCAAGCATAAATTACAACAACTCTTTAACCATCTATCCTGAATGTTTCAAGATACTTTTCAAATAGTTCGCAGTTTACCAAAACAACTTTATCTACCTTATAAGTTGCCTTTGCATCTTTGGCTAGTTTTTCAAATTTACTTTGGCTGATACTGTACAATTCTGCGCCTTCTTTATATCTGACAAATTTTTTTCTATTTACTTTTGTATCCATATTTTCTCCTTTCTGACATGGAAAAGAGCTTGTACCCTGCTATGGTCATTTCTATTATGTTCCCATTGCAAAATCTTTCCAACTTTTCCCACGAATTATTTTATTAACATTTATCTGCCCATGACAAAAAAGACTCCTGTTCCTATCTCTCATCAGCAGACAAATTTTTTCAAAAATACAATACAGGTGACAGGTCATTACTCTGCCCACATCGGTCTTGCACCGTCATTCAAATTGACCGCATCACAATCCACCTTGCAACACGGAAGTATCATTATCAAAAATATGTATCATTGCCCCGTGCAACTGCTGCACATTTCGCCAAACATTCCCCGCTCCTGCCTTAACTTCAACATCAGCTTTCAATGTTTCCTCGTTCTCACTTCCATATATAAAATGAAAGCAGGCATCTCTTGGCGTGTCCGCATAGCGGCTCCACATATCCCACACGTCCTGTATGTATCTGTATATGAAATTATCAAGGTACACCCGCAGGCTACACGCCTACATTTTGGATAAAATCAACTCTAGGCTTGTCAGCCCAAAAAGCACATAAGCACACTCCCGTCTGCTATGAACGGTCTGCAAAAATTATGTGCTTTAGAAGAATGACAAGTTTAGATTTCCTGCTTATAGGGTCCGTATTTATGTATAATCTGCAAAAGTGTTTCCTTGTGCCGTTCTTCTGCACTCTCATAAACTTCTTTCAAAGTTTTTAACTCTTTTTCGGTCAGTGAATTGATATATGGATTATAATCCCCAAGCATAAAAATTCCTCCTCCTACTCCCGGCTTGGTATAGAACGGATAATAACGGGATAAAGCCTGAATGTCGTTCTCTATTGTACGCATGGTAACACTAAATTCTTCTGCAAGCTCGGTTACTGTTATCCGACGCCTGATAAGCAGTATGTTGATAATTTCCTTCCTGCGTTCCCATACATTCATCCCTTACCTCCTGAAAATTCTCCAAACCAATTGTAAAATGAAACCCTGAAAATCCGTTTCAGGAATTAAAAATCTTTTTCAAAATTTTTTTGTCCGACCAGATTTCGCTTTCTCTGGTTGACTTTCTGCCTGGGTATTGCTAAAATTTGGTCAGGATAAAATCACAACTCCATAAAAGACACACCAAACTGCTAAGGAACTTCTGTGGGCATTTTTGCCTGTTGTCAGTCATGGCAGTTTTTTATATTGTCATGCACCATATTCGAAAATCGGAATGCTTTACAGTTTTCCAAAAATGGGCGGTAACGCCCGTAAGGGTTTTGGGCAGGCTGCCTATGCAGCCTAAAACCCGCAAATCCCCTTCGGGAGATTTGCCAAGAATAGCAAGCACTGCTCACGGACGTCCGCGAGCACATTTTTCACAAGCCGTTTCCCTACGGGAACTTGTGAAAAATGGCTTGCAGAGGGCATATCCCCCTGACCCCCTAAATACTCCAAAAACCGCCGTGCCCGACACGGCATATTTATCAGAAACCTTATAAAAATATAGAAAGGGAAAGGATAAGAACATGGAGAACAGAGATAGACAAAACAGACTGACCTTGCGGTTAAGCGATGATGAGCAGTACATACTGGAACAGAAATGGAAAGCCTCCGGAATGAAAGACAAATCCGCTTTTATCCGTCATCTAATACTGTATGGATATGTCTATGACGTAAACTATGATCATCTGCGGGAATACAACACAATCCTCTCCCGCATTGGGAACAGCCTGAACCAAATTGCCAAGAGAATGAACGCCACGAGCAATGTTTATAAAGCCGATGTAAAGGAAGTAAAGGAGCTGATGAATCAGGTATGGCAATCACAAAAATCCATGCTATCCAAGCAACCGTCCATAAAGCAGTAAACTATATCTGCAACCCCGAAAAAACCGATGAGGGCATTCTCATTTCTTCCTTTGGGTGCAGCCCTGAAACCGCCGCTTTTGATTTCAAATTTGCCTTGTCAAAGACCAAACAATCCGATCCGAATAAAGCCTTTCATCTAATACAGGCATTTATGCCCGGAGAGGTATCTCATGAGGAAGCGCACCGCATCGGTGTGGAGCTTGCCGACAAACTTTTAGAAGGAAAATATTCCTACATCGTGTCCACACACACCGATAAGGGACACGTCCACAACCACATTATTTTCTGCGCCGCAGACAACGTGAACCATGAAAAATATCACGATTGTAAACAGACCTACCGTGGTATCCGCCGCCTGAATGATGAGTTGTGCCGGGCACATGGTCTTTCCATTATCAAGCCGCACAGAAAATCATTATCTGCAGGCGCAGGCAGGGGAAAAAGCTATCACGAATGGCAGGCGGAACAAAACGGCACATCATGGAAAACCGGACTTAAAAATACCATTGATGAAGCAGTAAAAGCAGCTGATAATTATGAGGACTGCATGGAACTAATCCGTGCCAAAGGCTACGAGATAAAAGGTGAATCACTCAACGAAAATGCTCCAAAATATATCGCTTTCCGTCCTCTTGACAAAGAGCATTTTATCCGTGGTAGCGAGCGTTCTTTAGGTGCGGATTATACCAAGGAACGGATTGAAGAACGTATCAGGGAAAAGGCTTTAGAGCCTGTCAAAAAACGTGTTCCATTCCCGGCAAGAAAGAAAAATCCTGTTAAAGATTATTCTTCCAAAAAGCTCATTGACACCACGGAAGATAAGTTTGCCGAAAGCCCCGGTCTGAAGCATTGGGCAGACATTCAGAACCTCAAAATTGCCGCCAGCAGTTACAGCGCGGCAGGCTCTATTTACGAACTGGAAAAACAGATTGCCGCTAAATCCACCCTTGCAAAAACTGCACGGGCAAGCATTGTGGAAACGGAGCATCAATTAAAGGATTTAGGGCAGATACTAAAATATGCCGAACAGTATAAAAGCAACCGTATCTACCATATCCGCTATCAGAAATCAAAGGATAAGGACAGATACCTGCGGCAGCATGAAACGGAACTTCTGCTCCATGACGGCGCTGAAAATATGCTGAAACGCCTTGGTATTGATACAAAAAATCTCGACGTGGAAAAACTGCGCAGCGATTACAATACTCTATATTCCAAGAAAACAGAGCTGCAAAAAACATACAAATCTGCGGAAAAAGAATACAGCGCACTGACACGAAAACTTGACAACCTAAATCAGTACATCAACCGCAATCCAACGCAAATTTTAATCAATAGCAACAAAGAAATAGACAGTCCTTATTCACTCTGATTGCCCATAAAAAAAGTGTATCGGATAGAAATTATATTACTTTCTTCCGATACACTAATATTTGGTTTTCTTTATATCCAAAAAAATCTCGCATAATATGTATCCATTTACCACATTGATAAAGTTAATAATTTACATAAATCTTTATATTAAATATCACATAACACAGAAATGCGGAAACAATACTGTCTATTATTTCCGCACGCGCATATTCTTCTCTATTTTATATTTTACTATCCCCACATATTGTGAAACCAAGACCGTCAAAACAGTGAACGCCATCAATGAAACCATTCCATTTATATGAATCAGTGAACATCCCCCGGCAAAAGCAAATAGTACAATCACAATTTTCACAACCATCTTTTTCCCATATGCCTTTTCGTCATCATCAAGTTCCCTGTTTATATTTTGTACTGGCGAAATCCATAAAATGAGTACACTGCTTACTATGATGATTCCCCATGCATTACGCAATGAAAATGCAAATAAATCATTGAGAACCAATATAGAAGTCTGTACCATAACCGAACATATGAAACACTTCCAAAAGCTATTCAAATGCACGCCCCCAGCAAAACTCCGCAGCAACATAAAAAAAACTGTTAGTGCAATAAATTCAGGAATCATATGCAAATACACTGCTATGCCCGAACAGACTGCCAAACAGGTCAACATTTCAAGTCCAATCTGAAAACCATATTGATATACTGCATATGATTCCTTTGAAATTGCACCGGAATCAATAACAAATTGTGTTAATTTTTCCGATAACTGCTTCATCATTTACCCCTTTTCATTCTTTTCAGTTCTTTCGGCATTTTGGGCTGATGGAAAATGTAACAGCAAACGCTATCAGCGGATATTGTACCCAGTTTCAATGAAATATCTGCCAAAGTTTTCGCTGCCTGTTTCTTTACATTTTGAACATTCATAATTATAACTCCTTTCATTTTTTTATTATAATACTACAATAATCTCCCTATTTTTCTCTTATGTAATAAAACCGAGTGTTCATGTAACTTTTTCTTTATCTCAATTGTACTATTAAACAGAAAAATCGCCCTGCCATCTGCTTATGCAGTAAACGAGAGCAGCTTCAACTGTATATTACTTTGGCGGTTATAAGTCTCAACTGTTTATTGAAATATCTTGATAAACATAATAATTTGATAATATTGTAGTTGCGAGTTTTAATAGCCGGGGTAATATTTCATTTTCACGTCCATGTACAAAAAGAAAAGCGGCAGTGCAATATATCACTACCGCTGTCCTCTAGGTACATATTTTTTTAAATACCAGTTCCACATGACCAGTTCCTCTATTTTTTTCCTGTATTTCTGCATATCGTCCGTTATTTCCAAATAATCATATGCCCCAGCCTCCAAAATCTGGAATATATCCTGCGGTGCTCCTTTTTCAACAAGGGCAAGAATCGGCATAAAGTGCCCCATCTTTCCTTTCACCTTGATAATTGCTTCAAAAGTTCCCCGTTTCATCATATCCACATCAAAATGCATGATAACAATATCGACATCAGGATACTCCCCTTTCCCCCAAAAATCATATTTACACCAAATAAGCTCGTATCTCCCCTGTGTTATTTCTTTTGTAACCTGAAATACCCCTTTACTGTCGCTTATCAACAATATTTTGTTCATCTGATACCACCATACTGCTTTCCCTCAAAATTATCTTTTTATTTTAGCATATTTACCTCCATAATTATTTATTATGTAACAATATCGACTGTTGATGTAATTATTCCTGCCCGCCATACAGAACAGCCCTCGCCAAAAATTTATTTGGCACTGTATCCTCAATGCTCACTGTTCCATGATACCTTGCAGCAGCCCTGTACACCGATGACAATCCCACTCCGTGGTTCTGGGCATCAGATTTGGTAGTTCTTAATTTCTTATCTTTTGTTTTGCTTAAACATCCGTTATAACTATTTTCTACAAATAACAACAGATTATTTTTATCATATTTCATTTTGATACGTATATACTTTTTGATATCTGCCTTTTGCGCTGCCTCCACGGAATTTTCCAAAAGGTTTCCAAGTATCAGGCATATATCTGCTCCCTTAAAGGGCATCTTCATCGGAATACAGATATCTGCTGTGAAGTCTATCCCTGCTTCCTGCGCTACAACATACCAATATCCAATCAGTGAATCAATCACAATATTGCCGCTGTTTGTGACTGGAGATATTTTCAATCCGCCATCGTCCATTATTTCATTGACAAAAGAGATAAT
>CAJUKA010000163.1:6077-7360 GCA_910586585.1 uncultured Lachnospiraceae bacterium | reverse complement strand
CGGCATACGAGATGCCTAAGTGACTGGAGTTCAGACGTGTGCTCTTCCGATCTTCTACATTCTGAATGTCCGTTTTTCCGGAGAAATTCATTACGAGAAAAAAGTAGATCCGTCACTGTTAGGGATTGAGATGCCAAGTATGATATTGCAGCCTATCGTGGAGAACTGTGTCAATCATGGTATCCGCGAAATGGCAGGAGAAGGCAGAATATGGCTGTCCGTCTACCAAATCGACGACACCGCCTGCATCAGTATTCGGGATAACGGCGTTGGTATCCGCCAAGAAATGATAGAGAAAATGATAGGCGGCAGCTACAAAGAAGAAAATCTCAAAACGGATTCAAACGGAATCGGAATGGATAATGTAATCGCGCGGCTAAAGCTTTTTACGGAAAGCGAAGAGGTCATGTCGATTATCAGCGACGGTGCAGACAAGGGAACGGAATTTATTCTGTATCTGTCGGTCAAAGAACGGGAGGAAGACGATGTATAAAATTATGCTTGCAGACGATGAAGGGATTGTAATTGACTCGCTCAAGTTCATAATCGGGAAAGAATTTGGCGGGAAATGTATCGTGGAATATGCCAAAACAGGAAGAAGCGTCATAGAGCTTGCCGAAAAATTTCGTCCGGATATTGCCATTATGGATATTCAGATGCCGGGAATTAACGGGATTGAGGCGATGAAGGAAATCAGGAAGAACAACGCAAATGTCCTGTTTATTGTGATGTCTGCCTATGACAAATTTGATTATGCCAAAGAAGCAATCAAGCTGGGTGTTTTGGAATATATCACAAAACCGATGGAACGCACGAAGATTGTTTCCGCCCTGAAAAAAGGAATGGAACGAATTGACGAGGAGCGCGAAAAAAGAAGCAATGACCTTATGGTAAAAGAGAAGTTAGAGACTGTCATTCCGATTATTGAGAGCGGTCTGATTTACGACATTCTTTTGCAGGAGCAGTTTTCGGAGGACATTGATAATTATAAGACAATCTTGGGACTGGATAAGCGCTATGCATACATGATGTCCATTGTGTGCGGCGATGAGCAGATTGGAAACCATATGACGAATGCCGTTGGCAGCAGCGTGAAAATGCAGCAGCATTATCAGGAAGTGCGCGAATGCGTGAAAGATTATTTTGACTGTATTGTGGGCACCGTCATGTCAAACAAACTGGCGGTTTTGGTTCCATGTGATAAAGACTGCGTGGATTACAATGAAAGAATCGGGCTAATTGAAAAAACAAGAGAGCTTGTCCGCCGTATGCGACAGAAAACA
>CAJUKA010000163.1:5085-6067 GCA_910586585.1 uncultured Lachnospiraceae bacterium | reverse complement strand
TCCGCATCGGGATTGGCAGGGCAGGCGTGCTGCAGGAAATGGCAGGCTCCTACGAGGAAGCATTGAATGCGCTTCTTATGACGACAGGAAGCGTCGCACACGCAGATGATTTGCCGATTGGCTGCGATTACGCGGAGGATTACCCGATTCATTTGGAGAAAAAGCTGTTTGATGAACTGGAAAAGGGAGAAATCGATAATGTGTATTCTACCGCGAAAAAATTCTTCCACTGGATGACGGAAAGTAATGCAAAGAATATCATGTCAATCCGCCTCAAAACATTAGAATTTGCGCTTTATGCGGAGCATATTGCCTATCGAAAAGGCGGAATGACGTATCATTTCACTTCCCGTCAGGAATATCTGCCGACGATTATGAATATGGACGATCTTGACAGCCTGCGCGAATGGTTTTTAGAGAAGATTATGGGCGCCTGTCAAAATATTGTCGGAAAAAGGGAAGAAAAGTCCAACAGTATTATCGAAATGGCGGAGGAATACATCAAAGATAATTTTCACAAAGATGTTTCTTTAGATGAAGTGTCCAAGACAGTCAATATCAGTCCTTATTACTTTAGCAAAATCTTTAAGGAAGGAACCGGAAAAAATTTTATTGAATATCTGACGAATATCCGCATGGAGAGGGCAAAAGAGCTGCTTAGCACAACGGAGCATTCCATGAAAGAAATCTGTGCGATGTGCGGATATTCCGACCCCAATTATTTCAGCCGTTCTTTTAAGAAAAATGTCGGCGTTACGCCGACGGAGTTTAAAAACACGTAAGATTTTCAGAAAGGGAGCATTATTCAGAAAATGAAAAGAAATAGGATAATAAAGTGGATTGTAATTTTATGGCTGATGCTTGTGCTTGCCTCCTGCAACAGTCCGGACAACAGAAAAGATACATTCCATGCAGAGAAGGAAGATAAAATCCAAATCGGTTTAAGCTTTGATTCGTTCGTTATCGAACGCTGGCAGCGGGA
>CAJUKA010000163.1:0-5075 GCA_910586585.1 uncultured Lachnospiraceae bacterium | reverse complement strand
TGTGTTTGTGTCTACGGCAAAAGAGCTTGGTGCGGAAGTCAATGTTCAGATTGCAAACGGGGAAATTGAGGAACAAAAGAAGCAGATTGAGTATTTTATCAAAAAAGGAATGGACGCCATTGTAATCATATGTATTGATTCCGATGAGCTGAAAAGTTCCGTAGAAAAGGCGAAGGAGGCAGGCATTCAAGTAATCGCCTATGACCGTCTGATTAAAGATGCGGACATTGATTTATATATATCCTTTGACAATGCAAAGGTCGGCGGCATGATGGCAGATACGCTGATTGAGAACGGTGTTGCCGGCGGCAGTGTGCTGATGCTCGGCGGTTCTCTGAGTGACAACAATGTCCCGCTGGTAGAGGGGGCATTTAAGGAAATTATGGCGGAAAATGATGTTACGGTTTTGGATTCCTTTCATGCCGACGGGTGGCTTGCAGAGCTTGCCGCCGAGTATATGTACTCCCATATGACTGCTGTTTCCCGGGCAGATGCGATTATGTGCGGAAATGACGACATTGCCAGCCGCGTTGTGCCGGTGCTTGCCGAGAAACGAATGGCGGGGAGGATTTTGGTAGTAGGGCAGGACGCCGATCTTGAGGCGTGTCAGAGAATTGTGGAAGGCACACAGCTTATGACGGTCTACAAGCCTGTTGAAAAGCTTGCACAGCGCGCGGCGGAATGTACGGTTGCATTGGTGCAGAATGAAACCATTGTTGGAGAGGACGTCACGACGCTCAATAACGGCAAATACCAAATTCCCTATGTGGCGCTGAAGCCTGTCTGCGTAACGGAAGACAATATCAATGAGGTCATTATCAACAGCGGATTTCACTTAAAGGAGGACGTTTATCTGAACGTACCGTCCAAAATGCCCTGATACCGAAATAGGATTTTTTTGCACAGGATAATATTGCTATGACAATATTATCCTGTTTTTCATGCAGGAAGAAAAGAAGTTCATATGAAAAATATACAGAATAAAGCAAATAAATCCAGTTTATTTTGTGATATATTGATAATATCAAAAAAGTTTAGGGAGGTTATTTTAATGAAAAGAAAATTACTTGGCACTTTATTAAGCGTAACTATGGCAGTTTCTTTGCTGGCAGGATGTGGTTCCAGCGGTGACTCTGCTCCGGCAGCAAATAACAATGCCGGAGGTAATGACGCAGCACCGGCGAATACGGAAGCAGCTGCAGAGCCCGCAGCACCGGCAGAGTCACAAGCAGAAGCACCTGCAACCACAGCAGACGGCGGTAAAATCGGTATTTCCATGCCCACACAGTCCTTAGAGCGTTGGAATCGTGACGGTGCATACTTAAACGACCAGTTCAAGGCAGCAGGCTATGAGACCATTCTTACATACTCTGACAACAAGTCAGAACAGCAGGTAAATGATATCCAGAATATGCTTGCCGAGAATGTTGATCTTCTGATTGTTGCCGCAATTGACGGCGAGGCTTTGAACATGGTAATGAACGAAGCGGCAGACGCAAACGTTCCGGTTATCGCTTATGACCGTCTGATTATGAATGATGCGGTTTCTTATTATGTATCATTCGACAATTACACAGTTGGTAAGTTACAGGGTGAGTTTATCGTAGAAAACCTTGACCTTGAGAATGCAGGCGACAGCGTATATAACCTGGAAATTACAGCAGGCGACCCTGCCGATAACAATGCAGGCTATTTCTATCATGGCGCTATGGATGTTTTAAATCCTTACATTGAGTCAGGTACTTTGAATGTTGTATCCGGTCAGACAGATTTCGATACGGTTGCCACAGAGCAGTGGAATACAGATACGGCGCTTGAAAGAGCACAGAATATCCTTTCTTCTTACTATGCAGACGGAACACAGCTTGACGTATGGCTTTGCTCGAACGACTCTACGGCTTTAGGTGTTGCACAGGCGATTACTTCCGATTATGCAGGCTCTAATTCTGTACTGATCACAGGTCAGGACGGTGACGAGGCAAACTTAAAGAACATCGTTGACGGTATTCAGACAATGACTGTTTATAAGAACGTAAGCAATGAATCAGTTGTTACGCTTTCCCTTGCACAGGCGATTTTATCAGGCGAGACTATTGACGAATCTCTGCTGAGCTCTTTTGACATTGAATGCGCATATGATACCGAATCTTATGAAACTTCTGCAGGAAACAAGTGTCCTTCTTTCCTGCTTGTACCGAATGTAATTACAAAAGACAATTTACAGGATTTGGTTGACACAGGTTTGTACACAATGGGTGAGGACGGATATCTGTCTGCAACAAACTAAAATATAAGAACAATACCATAACCTTAGAAAGAGGGCGGGGCATCTGCCCCGTCTTTCTTTTTGGTGCACAGTCCTATGCAGAGGAAATATGACGGAGCATGGGACGCGCGGCGAGCAGGGGAAAGGCGTTTCCCTTACTCGATTCATACGCGGTTACAGAAAAAAGGGAGAGGAGGAAATTTCTTTTGGCTAATATTATTTTGGAAATGAAATCCATTACCAAAGAGTTCCCGGGGGTAAAAGCATTAAATAATGTCAATCTTGCCGTTGAACGTGGGGAAATCCATGCGCTGATTGGCGAGAACGGTGCGGGGAAATCCACTTTGATGAACGTGCTTTCGGGGACGTATCCGGTGGGCACCTATACAGGTGAAATTTATTATAACGGTGACCTTTGCCAGTTCAAGACCCTGAAGGATAGTGAATCAAAGGGGATCGTTATTATTCATCAGGAATTGGCACTAATTCCGCTGCTTACCATCGGTGAGAACATGTTTCTTGGGAATGAGAAAAAGAATAAGTTCGGAAACATTGACTGGGATCTGACCTACAATGAGGCGGAAAAGCACATGCGGCAGGTCGGATTATATGAGTCTGCACAGACTTTAATCAAAGATATCGGTACAGGAAAGCAGCAGCTTGTAGAAATTGCAAAAGCATTTTCAAAAAACGTAAAACTGCTGATTTTGGATGAGCCGACTTCTTCGCTGAATGATGAAGATGCGAAGATGCTTTTGGATCTTTTGCTGGAATTTAAGAAAAACGGATTAACTTCAATTATTATTACGCATAAACTGAATGAGATTATTTACTGCGCGGATAAAGCAACGATTATTCGTGACGGTTCTACGATTGAAACGCTTGTGAAGGGCGTTGACGAGTTCAGTGAGGAACGTATTATCAAAGGCATGGTAGGACGTCCGCTCGATGACCGCTATCCGTCGCGGGAGCATAAAATCCGGAAGGAAGTCAGTCTTGAGGTAAAGAACTGGACAGTCTATCATCCGCTTTACCATGAGAAAATTGTGGATAATAATGTCTCCTTTAAAGTACATAAAGGTGAAGTCATCGGATTTTCCGGTCTTCAGGGTGCAGGACGTACAGAGCTTGCAATGTCTATTTTTGGTAAAAGCTATGGCTCGAATATCAGCGGCGAATTATATCTGAACGGTCAAAAAGTGGAGTTGAAAAATCCGGAACAGGCAATTCGTCATGGTCTTGCCTATGTAACCGAGGATAGAAAGGTCAACGGGCTGATTCTCGAGGAGTCAATCCGCTTTAACACAACGTTAGCACGCATGGATAAGGTTTGCGCAAGAGGCATTATTGACACGACAGCCGAGAAAAGCGTGGCGGAAGAAATGACAAAGGCTATGGGAACAAAAACGCCGTCGATTGAACAAAAAACAGGCAATCTTTCCGGCGGAAACCAGCAAAAAGCTTTGCTTGGAAAGTGGATGTTTACGGAACCGAATATCCTGATTTTGGATGAGCCGACGCGTGGCATTGATGTTGGCGCGAAATATGACATTTATTGTCTGATTAACCAAATGGTTGAGGACGGGAAGTCCGTTATCATGATTTCTTCTGAAATGCCGGAATTAATCGGTATGTGTGACCGTATTTACATTATGAACGAGGGCGAGCTTCGTGGGGAATTAAATGCAGAGGACGCTACGCAGGAGAAGATTATGAGTTATATTATCAGTGCCACAAATTAAAGAAGGGAGTGTTACAATTATGTCAACTAACAAAGAAACTACAAGCGCAAGCCAGTTCAATTTAGGCGCTTTTTTAACAAAGAACAGTATGACTATTGCCCTTATTGTTGTATTTGTTTTGTTCTACTTCTTAACGAACGGACGTTTACTATATGCACAGAATATGTCGAACCTGCTTTTGCAGAACGGTTATGTATTGGTAATGGCGTGCGGTATGCTGCTCTGTATTCTGACCGGCGGTAACATTGACCTTTCTGTGGGTTCTGTAATCTGTATGGTAGGCGGTTTGGCAGCAGTTTTGATTACAAATCATGGCGTCAGCATTTTTCTGACGATTCCGCTTTGTATTATTGTCGGACTTTTAGCCGGAATATGGCAGGGTTACTGGATTGGTTATGTTCGGATTCCGCCTTTTATCACAACATTGGGCGGCATGTTCATTTTCCGCGGATTTGGCCGTCTGATTCTTGACAGCAAGACCGTATCTGTTCAAGATGTTTCTTTCCTGAATATCTTTACTGCTTACATTAAAATTCCGGGACTGGATACGGATACGCGCATTCTTTCTCCGATGGTAATCGGCGTTGTGGTTGTTGCTATTATTTTTTACAGTACGATTTCATCTCGTGCAAAAAAGGCAAAAAAGGGTTATCGTCAGAATAGTGCGCTTGCTGATTTCGGACGGGATATCATTATATCAGTCGTACTGTTGTTCTATTGTTATCTGCTTTGCCGGTATAAGGGAATTTCCGTTATGCTGGTATGGGTTGTGGCAATTTGCCTGATTTATCATTTTATTACCTCTAAGACGGCATTCGGACGGTATTTCTATGCGGTGGGTGGTAATGAGAAGGCGACAAAGCTTTCCGGTATTAATACCAATAAGGTTTATTTTATCGCTTATGCAAATATGGGACTGCTTGCCGGTCTGTGCGGTCTGTTATGTTTGGCGCGTGTAGGTTCTGTGAACGGTTCTACAGGTACTTCCTTTGAGATGGACGCGATTGGTTCCTGCTTTATCGGCGGTGCTTCTGCGTACGGCGGCAGCGGTAAGATTTCAGGCGTTA
>CAJUKA010000162.1 GCA_910586585.1 uncultured Lachnospiraceae bacterium | reverse complement strand
GGAATTTGGAATCCTGTTCCGTAATATTTTTGTAACTTTATAAGTTTATCCTGAAGAAAAATGCAGAGAAAACCAAAGAGGGTGTTACTTTTCACACCCGCGCCATGCACTTGCTGCATGGCGTCGGAGCAAGCGCCAAAATGCGTGCTTTTTAGCATTTTGTGTGCATCAATTGTTGCAATTCACACCGAAATCGTTGTAAGTATATGAAAAATCTGGCGTAAGTGTGAATTGTAACAAGAGGGTTAGGGATACTTCCCTATGGAAATTTCATCATATGGACGGTAGGGAAGTATGGGGAATTTCGCCCATGTGTCCGGACATGGGCAGTGCTTGCTAATCTACCCACGACACTCCCAGAGGGTGTGTCGGTTTTAAGATATATGGAAAAAAGACTTGATATTATTCGTTGTAACGTATAAAATATGAATATTAAAGGAGGCAGATTATGGAATATATATCAGTAAAAGAAGCAGCAGAAAAATGGGGTATTTCTGAAAGAAGAATACAACGGTTATGTTCAGAAGACAGAATTGAAGGCGTAATCAGGTTTAATGGAGTCTGGGCAATCCCTAAAAATTCAGAAAAACCACAGGATCAAAGAAAGCGAGGAAATAAGAAATGAAGATATTGTTAATTGAGGATGATGTAGAAATTAGCGATATGCTGAAAAAATTTCTTGGAACAGAAGGATTTGAAGTAGTAACTGCTTATGATGGGGAAAGCGCCTGTGAAAAGTTTTTTGATGATGAATACAGTCTGGTACTGCTTGACCTGATGATTCCTAAGTTAGATGGAATGGAAGTGATGAATGCCATAAGGGAGAAAAGCACAGTGCCGATTATCATTGTATCAGCAAAAGATACGGATTCTGACAAATCATTAGGGTTAGGACTTGGAGCAGATGATTATGTTACAAAGCCATTTTCCGTAACAGAGGTATTGGCAAGAATCAAGGCAAATATCAGGAGAACTACACAGTATTCGGCAGGAATAGAAAGAAGGGAAGATACAATAACATGGGGAAAGCTTACCATTAACACAGAGGATTATTCTGTACTGAAAGAGGGAGCGAGAATAGAATTGACAGTAAAAGAATTTGAAATTTTGAAACTCTTAGTGAAAAACCCAAAAAAGGTTTATACCAAAGAACAGATTTATTCCAGCGTATGGAATGATACCTATGTGGGAGATGAAAATGCAGTTAATGTCCATATCAGCAGACTGCGTAACAAAATAGAAGACAATCCACGCAATCCCAAATATGTCATAACGGTGTGGGGGATTGGGTATAGGTTAGGAGAGGAAGAATGAGTGATAAATCAATTATATTTTTTTTAAGCAGCGCCATTATTTTTCTGATTGCAGTTATCGTTTACCAGCGTTTTGTTTTTAATAAAGGAATACAGATGAAATTGAAAAAAATAGGTGAAAAGCTGTCAGATATTTTAGAAGATGATAGCGATGAGAAGGTTATGGTTTTTACCGACAACAAAATTCTTATGAATTTAAGCGGGCAGATTAACCGGATGCTTTTAGACCGTCAAAAAACAAAGATTGATTACCGCAGACAGGAAATCTCCACAAAGAAAATGCTTGCAAATATCTCGCATGATATAAAAACTCCACTGACAGTTATTTTAGGATATTTAGAGATTATGCGTATAGAAAATAAGGAAGATGAAATATTGAAAAAGGTCGAGTTAAAGGCAAAGCAGGTTATGGAATTGATTAACCAGTTTTTTACACTGGCAAAGCTGGAGGCTGGGGATGTGGGCATGAAAATAACCAAGATAAATATCAATGAGTTATGTCGGGAGAATGTGCTTGGTTTTTATGAGCTGTTACTTCAAAAAGAATTTGCTGTGGACATATCCATTCCGGAACAGAAAATTTTTGTTCAAGGGGATACGGAGTCAATCAACAGGATTTTGAACAATCTGCTGTCAAATGCAATCCGTTATGGCAGTGATGGGAAATATATCGGTTTTTTCCTGAGAGAAGATAAAAGATATGTTTACATTGATGTTGCAGATAAAGGAAAGGGGATTGGAAAAGAGTTTGCAGCCAGTGTATTTGAAAGGCTCTATACAATGGAGGATTCCCGTAACCGTCAGATACAGGGTAATGGATTAGGACTTACAATCGCCAAAAATCTTGCAAAGCAGATGGGCGGAGATATTTTATTAGAAAGCGAACCCGGTATTAAAACGGTATTTACAGTAAAACTAAAGAAGGTTCTGTATTGAATATCAGGCGAAAGGAATTTGTAAGAATTATTCAAGAGTTTTGAAAAACGTAATCGTTATAATGTTTTTGAAGGAGGATTTTGATAGATGAAACATTTAACGATTACTGTGCCATGTTTTAACTCAGAACAATATTTAAAACGCTGTCTTGATTCCTTAGTTGCAGGAGGGAATGAAGTCGAGATTATTGTGGTTAATGATGGTTCTACTGACTATACGGGAGAAATTGCCGAGCAATATTGCAGACAATTCCCGGATATAGTAACAGTGGTACATAAAGAAAACGGAGGGCATGGCTCTGGTGTAAATACAGGGCTTGCACTTGCCACAGGAAAATACTTTAAAGTTGTAGATTCTGATGATTGGTTAGAAGAAAAAGCATATAAAGAGCTTTTAGGAAAGATAAGGAGGTGGTTGAAAAAAGATGTATCAGGGAGGGAAAACTGCCCTGATATGTTGATATGTGATTATACTTATAACCATTTAAACGATGGGATACGAAAAACAATAAATTACAGGAATATTTTTCCCATAGAT
Organism: uncultured Lachnospiraceae bacterium; assembly: GCA_910586585.1. Lineage (GTDB taxonomy): Bacteria > Bacillota > Clostridia > Lachnospirales > Lachnospiraceae > COE1. The sequence goes on along the minus strand of CAJUKA010000162.1, from coordinate 4,599 downwards.
AAAGTTTGCTCATGGGATAAAATAGGAACATTCCGTCCTCATCAATATTTGGTTATGCACGCTCTCATTTATCGTACAGATGTATTACGAAATTCTAAGGTGGTTCTGCCGGAAAATACATTTTATGTGGACAATATTTTTGCTTACTATCCGCTGCCCTATGTAAAAACACTTTATTATATGGACATTGACCTGTACCAGTATTTTTTGGGCAGGGAGGATCAGTCCGTAAATGAAAATATGTTAATTGCAAGGGTTGAACAGCATATGAAAGTGACAGGAATTGTCGCAGAAAGTGTAAATCTGGATGAGGTAAAAGAGAACTATCCGAAACTTGCAAATTATATGTGCCGCAACATTTCTATTATGCTGGCGATTTCGTCTATTCATTTACTGCTTAGAGGCGATGAGCAGGCGAAAGTCTGGTATGGGCAGCTTTGGTCAGATATAAAAAGGAAAAACCCAAAGCTGTATTACCGGCTGCGATATACCACGATTAGCGGTTTTACAAATCTTCCCGGCAGATTAGGGAAGAAGGTCACTATAACAGGTTATCGTATTGCAAAGCGGATTTACAAATTTCAATAGAAAGAGAGCAGAGAGTATGTCACATATTTATATTGCGCTTGTAGATACACCGGGTTTTTTTGCGGCATTAATACGCAGATATGTAAAACAGAGATATATCCATGTGGTAATTTCGGAAGAACCCACATTTAAAGAGGCTTACAGTGTCGGGAGGAGAAATCCGGCTATTCCTATTTTTGCCGGGTTTACAAAAGAAAGCAGGAATGAGATATTACATACTTTTCCGTCAGCATTTTATAGGATCTGTGAGCTGGATTGCACATATGCACAGAAAAAAGCGATAATGGAAAGGCTGAAAAAAGATTATAACAAACGGATGCGTATTCATTATGCAGTAATAGGGTTGCCATTTATTTTAATGGGAGTTCCTTTTTATATTAAGAATCAATATACCTGTTCTTCTTATATTGGAAAGATTTTGCAGGAAAATGGAATTAGAGTTTCATCTAAACATTTTTCTCTTATAACGCCAAAGGACTTTTATGAATGTGAAAAATTGCGGGTGCTTTTTGAAGGCAGGCTGTCAGAAATTTCTACAAAAACATCTGGCTGTAAAATAAAAGGAGTGTCCGTTTATGAGTAAGAAAATGATTCATAGGCTGATACTGAACAGTATTTTTTTTATTGTTATTATGCTGTTTACCTTTGACATTGTTTTTCAAGGGCAGAGTTTTAGAGAAATTGTAAATGCAATTAGGCAGATGCCATGTCAATATACATTTACAGCGATTTTTCTTGCGTTGTTATTTGTATCAGCAGAAGGCGTCATGATCTGGTATCTATTGAAAGGAATTGGTGAGCAGGCAGCATTGCCTTGTTGTATTGCTTATTCTTTTATTGGATTTTTCTTTTCAGGCATTACACCTTCAGCAACCGGAGGACAGCCTGTACAGATGTATTACATGAAACGAAACGGAAACAGTCTGTCAGCATCTTCGGTCGTTTTGATGACCATTGCCATTTCATATAAACTTGTTCTCGTTTTAATTGGAATAGGAATGTGGATATTTTGGAACATACCGTTGAAAAGATATTTGCGGGGATATTATTGGTTATATTTTTTGGGATTGTTTCTGAATATTGTGGTAGTAATTATTCTGATATTAGTTATGTTTTCATCAAAGTTAATTAGGGGTTGTTTCTGTAAATTAGAAAATGTTTTAGTGCATCTTCGGTTATGGAAGAAAGATAATTCGAGAATAGAGAAGATAGACAAGTTTCTATCAAATTATCGGAATGTGGTTTATTTTCTTAAAAACCATAAAAAAATGATAATAACAACCATAGTTGGAACTTTTATACAAAGACTTAGCATTTTTGTATTGACTTATATAGTATATTGTGGGTTAGGATTTAGAACTGCGGGGATGGCGGATGTCATTCTGCTACAGGCAGCTATATATGTTGCAGTAGATATGCTTCCAATTCCCGGAGCGCAGGGAGTTACAGAAGCGATGTATAAGAATGTATTTAGAAATATTTTCAGTGGAAAAACCCTTTTGGCGTCCATGTGCATTATCAGGGGAATTGGATTTTATTTTCTGCTGTTAATAGGTTTTGTAGTATTTTGCATTGCTGGAAGAACATCTATAAAAAAATGCCACGAAAGAAATTTGTAAGAATTATTCAAGAGTTTTGAAAAACTGAATCGTTATAATAGGATTCAGAAAGGAGGCAGCAGATATGCCAAATATAGTACAGACAAATCAATTAACAAAAATCATTGACGGTAAGGAGTTGGTGAAAAACGTAAATATCCATGTGAAAAAAGGGGAGGTTTACGGATTTTTAGGACCGAAAGGTGCATAGATTTATAGACAACTTTGCCTAAAGATTTGAAACCAACACGCCGCTAATCATTAAACGGCGTTGTTGGACTTTATCAGTTCAAGGTTATGTTGATTGTTTTCGATAAACTCAACAATACGCTTGTGTTGGTCGGCAAAGTTAAATTGAATTGTAATCTCGTTGTTGTCGTGGACGTATATAGTATCAATCAATTCTACCAGAAGCCCACGGTCAAGGCTTTTTACATTCTCATGTTTCAAGAATGTTGTCAGATAAGGGTTGTCGCTTCCTACGCCCTTTTCTGATAGCTGAATTTCTGTTTGCAGGTTGGCGATTATGCCCTTTACCTGCTCTGCCTGCTGTTCAAACTTGGCTTTCATTCTCACATATTCAGCACGGGTTATGTCCCCGCATTTCCAGTCCATATAAAGGTTATCTGTAACGCAGGTAAGTTTTTCAAGCTCCTTGCTGCGGTCTTTCAAAAGCTGCTGTAACCGCTTGGATTGTGTGCAGACGGTAGAAGTGTTGTTGATTTCCTTTACTACCTCTGCCATATCCCCCACAAGGGAGATTTGCGCCTGTACCGCTTTCAATACTGCTTCGTGCAAGACTTCTTCCTTTATGACGTGCCGGGTGCATTTGTCCTTTGACTTAAAGACGTATGTACTGCAAGCGTAATATACATAGGTCTTGTTGGGCTTGCGGTTCGTCCGTCTTGTCATGGAGCGTTGGCAGTCCGCACATCTTAGCAAGCCGGAAAAAAGATAAAGCTGTTTCTTGCCCGGTGCTGTGCGGGTGTCCCGTTCCTGTAACCGCTGCGCCTTGTCGAATGTTTCCCGGTCAATGATTGCTTCGTGGGTGTTCTCCACAATGAACCATTCTTCTTTAGGCGGTGTGATTTTCTCATGCACTTTGTAGCTGATTACCCGCTGTTTTCCCTGTACCATGTTCCCGATATACATTTCGTTTTTAAGGATAGTACATACGGTGGTAATCCCCCACATACCGTCATTCCTGCTTATTCTCGGTGTCTGCAAGTTCAAGCCCTTGCTGTGCTTGTATGCGGTGGGTGTGGGTACGCCCATTTCGGTCAGCTTCTTTGTAATGCCGTTCTTGCTCATGCCCTCGTCAACGAACCAGTGAAAAATATTCCTCACTACCTCGGCGGCTTCTTCATCAACCACAAATGCGTTTTTGTCCTCCGGGTCTTTCATGTACCCGTAGGGGGCAAATGCGCCGATAAACTCGCCTTTCCTGCGCTTGGTGTTGAACGTCCGGCGTATGTCGTTGGAAGTCCTTGCAGCGTAGCGGTCATTCATCAGCCCGGTTATGGGTACTTCCATTCCCTGTACTGCGTCCGGGTTCTTGAATGTGTCAAGTGACGGGTCGCCAATGCTGATAAAGCGTACCCCGTATAAGGGGAATACTTTTTCCAGAAAATAGCCTTGGTCGGAATAGTTACGGAAAGCCCTTGATAATGTCTTGCAGATGATACAGTTGACAGTCCCGGCTTCCACGTCATGTATCAGCCGTTGAAATTCGGGGCGTTCATAGTCCGTCCCGGTCAGCCCGTCATCAGCGTAAACATCAACAATGATATACTCGCCCTCGAAAAATTCCTCGATATACTCCGTGATGATTTTCCTCTGGTTGGTTACGCTCAAACTCTCGTCGTTCCCGTCGTCTTTGGATAGTCTTATGTAGACAGCAATCCGCCATACGGTACGGCTTATAGTGGGTTGGTTCTGTGATTTCCTAATGCGTGGCATTGTTCCTCCAATCCCCCTATAATCACACGTCTATTATACCATAGAACGGAGATTATTTCAGCATTTTTCAACATATTTTTCAACCTTTTTTCAGACCGCCGAAAAAGCTGATTAGGTGTGAATTGAGGTCGTTTCCGGCAGGTGCAAAGCATAGACGCACGACTGTTTCCCCGCAGCGGAAACAATACGGGTTCTTTATCTGTTCAAGGTACGCTTTCATGCGTTCCGTGGCAGAAAGCCCCGTATCAATGGAAACATGGTTTATGTCCGTCAGTTGTGCGGGGTCGGCTTCATCTGCCCCCTGCCTGCTCATTAAGTCCAGTTGTTTACTGTTTATCATTGGCAGCCCTCCTTTCAAAATATCTTCGGATTGCTGTACTTGGTTTTTCTGAATGGGCGAAACGGACGGCTTGGCAGCTCCACGGGACTTTAACCCCTCTCATTCCTATGAGTA
>CAJUKA010000161.1 GCA_910586585.1 uncultured Lachnospiraceae bacterium | reverse complement strand
CAGAGGAAGAACGGACAAAGTGTCAAAAGGTGGCAGATGCGTTTGCAGAGCTGTATGAGATGGAGAATATCGTAGTGCTTGATGTAGGCAGGTATGGCTTTGTAATGCTAAAATATTATAATCTGCCACATGGTTTTGAAGATGCCATAACTTTTACAGACAGTGTGGAACTATTTGAAGATTTGTGGGAAGAATGGCTGAATACAAAACTGTATTTACTGGCAAAAGGCACACCGTTGCTGGAGAAGGGCTATAAAGGTGTGTTTGAGGGTTTGCCGGAAGAAAAACAGTCGGAACTTATCATGAGGAAAGCTACTTTTGCAAAAGCGGCAGAGATATATCTATAATGTTGTTTTTGTGAGGAAAATGGAACGGTAGTTGGCGAATAATCAAAGGTTAGAAAGGCTCTGTGAGATGCAGAGCTTTTCTTATTTGTGTTTTATGAAAAAATGGAATGAATGAGTGGGATTTCGCCGTAATCGGCATTGTGGAAATGTCGTATAACTGGCTATCTTATGGAGTTGTGGGTAACTCTGTTTGCAGGATGTGGGAAAGCTGCACTTTGCTTTTCCATGTCCTGTGAATAGAGTTATCCATGACGGAATAGTCAGTTATGCACATTTCCATGATGCAGTTTTTATGGCAAGTCTGTTCATTTTACAAAAATTTGACATAAGTTATGTTTTTGATTTTACAAGCAGTATTTATGATAAAAAGCGTAGAAGAAAATATCACAAAGAAAAAAGGAGAAAATTATTATGAAAAAAATTGTTACTTTTGTTGCCACTTTATCACTTGCACTCGTAGCTATGACCGGATGCGGGAAGGCGGACAGCAAAACAGTATCTACGGATGGCTCAACCTCTATGGAAAAAGTAATCGGTGCTTTGGGCGAAGCTTTTGAGGAAAACAATTCCGGTGTAACCTTTACATATAACCCTACCGGTTCCGGCTCCGGAATTACGGCTGTGGCAGAAGGACGCTGCGATATTGGTCTTTCCAGCCGTAACTTAAAGGAAGAAGAAAAAGCGCAGGGATTGACTGAAACGGTGCTTGCGCTTGACGGGATTGCTGTCATTGTAAATCCGGATAATCCGGTAAATGACCTTGACCTTGAAACGATTAGCAGGATTTATAGAGGGGAAATAACAAACTGGCAGGATATAGGCGGCAATGATCTGGAAATTGTCCTGATTGGACGTGAAGCCGGGAGTGGTACAAGAGATGGCTTTGAATCCATTACGGACACGGAGGATGCCTGCAAATACCGTCAGGAGCTTACATCTACCGGGGATGTGATTACAACGGTGGCAGGCAATCCGGCGGCAATCGGATATGCTTCCCTTGCATCTGTAAAGGATACGGTAAAAACCCTTTCTGTCGGCGGTATTGTACCTGCGGAGGAAACGGTAAAAGATGGTAGCTATGTGGTGCAGCGTCCGTTTGTGTTAGTGACAAAGAGCGGCGCAGAGCTTTCGGCAACTGCACAGAAATTCTTTGATTATATTACTTCATCTGAAGCAGGTGAGATTATCTCATCTGCGGGTGCAGTACCAGTAAATAAATAATCCGGCGGATTATGAAAGGTTTTGGAAGGTGAAGTCAAATGAACAAAAAACAGTTCATGGAGAATGCCATACATGGCATATTCCTGATACTTGGTCTGATTACAGTTGGCTGTGTACTCCTGATTACTGTTTACCTTGTCATATCAGGGATTCCGGCTATCCGAAAAATAGGAGTTTTGAATTTCCTTTTCGGGAAGAAATGGGCTTCTACAGCAGCACAGCCGCAATATGGGATTTTTCCGTTTATCCTTACCAGTATTTATGGTACGGCTGGCGCAATCGTACTTGGAGTGCCAATTGGCTTTATGACAGCAGTTTATCTTGCTAAGATTGCGCCGTTAAAAATAAAAACCGTTATTGAAACAGCGGTAAGTTTATTGGCTGGCATTCCGTCGGTAGTTTATGGGCTTGTGGGAATGATGGTGCTTGTGCCAGGGATACGGATTGTTTTCCATATCCCCGATGGAGCCAGCCTGTTTGCTGCTATCATTGTACTTGCAATTATGATATTACCCTCAATCATTAAAGTGTCGCTTACGGCATTAGAAGCTGTTCCAAAGGAATATGAGGATGCTTCCCTTGCGCTTGGTTCGACACCGATTGAAACATACTTCCGTGTATCCGTTCCGGCGGCAAAAAGCGGCATTGCGGCGGCTGTTGTGTTAGGCGTTGGCAGGGCTATCGGCGAGGCTATGGCTATTATGATGGTGGCGGGGAACGCCCCAAATATGCCGAAAATTTTTCAGAGCGTCCGTTTCCTTACAACCGCTGTGGCAAGTGAAATGTCTTATGCGGCTGACGGAAGTTTACAGAAACAGGCATTATTTTCGATTGCGTTGGTTTTATTCCTCTTTATCATGCTGATAAATGCCGTATTAAATTTCTTTTTGAAACAAAGCAAGGAGTAAATATAGATGGAAAAACAATCAATTTCCCTTAGAAGGAAAACATATATTACAGCCATGCGTGTGTTGATGGGGATTTCCGTATGCATTACTTGTGCATTGGTATTATTTTTGATTGGTTATGTATTGTGGAAAGGGCTGCCGAATGTATCTTGGGAGCTGCTTACTACGAAACCGAGTTATCTGTCTGACCGGATCGGGATACTGCCGGATATTCTTAACACAGTCTATATTGTAGCGGCAACTTTGGTATTTGTTCTCCCGCTTGGAGTTGGTGCGGCGATTTATCTTACAGAATATGCCAAAAATAAGAAACTGGTAGAAATGATTGAGTATGCAGCCGAAACCTTATCAGGGATTCCGTCTATTATTTATGGACTTGTAGGTATGCTGTTTTTCTGTCAGTTTTTTGGTATGAAAACTTCCCTCTTAGCGGGGGCATTTACTTTGGTAATCATGAATCTGCCTACGATTATGCGCACAACGCAGGAAAGCCTGAAAACAGTACCGCAAAGTTACCGTGAAGGTGCTTTTGGGCTGGGAGCTGGAAAGTGGCGTGTGATTTATACCGTTGTGCTTCCAGGTTGTATTGATGGAGTCATAACAGGCTGTATATTGTCAGTGGGGCGAATTTTGGGAGAATCAGCGGCACTTCTTTTTACGGCTGGTTTTGCCCATGCCCTGAACGGGATTCTTGAAGGGCTTGGCAGTGCAGGGGCAACATTGACGGTCGCATTATATGTCTATGCAAAAGAAAACGGGGAATTTGGTATAGCCTTTGCAATTGCCGCTATCCTGATGATTTTGACCATGTTCATCAATCTGTCGGCTACACTGGCGAGCAGATATTTCCAAAAAAGGAGAAATGTATGAATAATATAATGAATCATGACAAAAATCCTGCCATGGTGGTAAAAGACCTGTGCCTGTGGTATAGCAGTACACAGGCTTTGAAAGATGTAAATATTGAGATTGAAGGACAGAGCATTACGGCACTGATTGGCCCCTCCGGGTGTGGGAAGTCTACTTTCCTTAAATCGTTAAACCGAATGAATGACCTTATCGCTGGTGTACGGATTACAGGAGAAGTGTATTATAGGGGCGATAATATTTTTGATGCAGATGTCGATGTCAATGAGCTTCGCCGCAGTATTGGCATGGTTTTTCAAAAGCCGAATCCTTTTCCTATGAGCATCTACGACAATATTGCTTACGGGCCGAGGACACACGGAGTGAAAAATAAGGCAAAATTGGACGATATAATAGAACGCTCTCTGCGTGGGGCGGCAATCTGGGATGAAGTAAAGGACAGGCTGAAAAAATCGGCATTAGGACTGTCAGGCGGTCAGCAGCAGCGGCTCTGCATTGCCCGTGCATTAGCGGTAGAGCCGGATGTGCTTCTGATGGATGAGCCTACAAGCGCACTTGACCCTATTTCCACATCTAAAATAGAGGAACTTGCAATGGAACTTAAAGAAAAGTATACTATTATCATCGTAACGCACAATATGCAACAGGCTGTGCGGATTTCCGATAATACGGCTTTCTTTCTCCTTGGCAATTTAATTGAGTATGGAAATACGGAAAAGATGTTTGAGCAACCAAAGGACAAGCGGACGGAGGATTATATTACGGGGAGGTTTGGATAATGAGAAGTCGTTTTGATGAACAGCTTGCTATGCTGAATAAAGAGCTTACCCAAATGGGGGCAATGTGTGAGGAAGCGATTGCCGCTGCTTCAAAAGCATTAACTATGGGCGACATAAAGCTGGCAGACAAGGTTTTATCCCTTGATGGAGAGATTAACCGGATGGAGCGCACAATCGAAACACTGTGTTTGAAACTGCTGTTACAGCAACAGCCGGTAGCAAGGGATTTACGGCAAATATCTGCAGCCCTTAAAATGATTACTGATATGGAGCGTATTGGAACACAGGCGGCGGATATTGCGGAAATTATCACGTTTCTTGACGGAAGGACTGGAGGGGAATGTGAACAGATCCGGTTTATGGCAGATGCGGCGAGCCAGATGGTTACAGAAAGCATTGACGCTTTTGTAAAACAGGATGTAGTATTGGCTGGTGCGGCGATTGACCGTGATGATGTGGTTGACGATTTGTTTTTACAGGTCAAGTCATCTCTGATTAAGCTGATAGCAGAAAAACCGACAGACGGAGGATATGCGCTGGATTTACTGATGATTGCCAAATATTTTGAGCGTATCGGGGATCATGCGGTAAATATTGCAGAGTGGGTGGCTTTTTCCGTGACAGGAGAACATAAAGGAGCATGATTATGAAAGTATGGTGTGTGGAAGATGATGACAGTATCCGGGATATTGAGGTATATACGCTTAATTCCACTGATTTTGAAGCAAAAGGATTTTTGGATGCAATAGCCTTTCGTGACGCTTTATCTATGGAAAAGCCGGATTTGATAATTCTTGATATTATGCTGCCCGGAGAGGATGGCGTGGAACTGCTGAAATTTTTAAAAGACAGCCCTGACACTTGCAGGATTCCCGTCATCATGGCAACTGCAAAAGGCATGGAGTATGATAAAATCCAGAGCCTTGATTTAGGTGCGGATGATTATCTTGTAAAGCCTTTTGGGATGATGGAGATGGTTTCCCGTGTGAAAGCGGTACTCCGCCGGTGCAATCCTACAGAGGTAGAACATCTTTTGAAAGCCGGGGGGCTTGTTGTCAATCTGGACGAACATACAGTTTCCATTGATAATGAAAGAATACAGCTTACCTTAAAAGAATTTGAACTTCTCCGGCTGTTCCTTTCCCGTCCGGGCATCGCATTTTCCCGTGACCAGCTTTTTAATGACATATGGGGAGCTGATTATGTCAGTGAAACGAGAACGGTTGATATGCATATCCGTACTCTGCGTGTAAAACTGGGGGATTATGGGAAAATGATTGAAACAGTGCGTGGTGTTGGTTATAGGTTAGAGGTGCAGGCATGACAAAGAAAATTTTTAAATCAATTATGGTTGTAGCGGGGGCTGTCCTGATTGCAAGCCTTGTTATCATCATGGGATGTCTTTACAGTTATTTCAGTAATGTTCAGGGAAAACAGTTGGAGGATGAACTGTCTTTAGCTGCCATAGCCGTTGAAAAGGATGGACGGAACTATCTGGAGGAATTACAGTCAAGGGAGTACCGTCTGACATGGGTTGCTGAAAATGGAGATGTTATATATGATACACAGTCTGACGGGGAAAGTATGGAAAACCATGCGGACAGGGAAGAAATTCAAGAAGCCCTGCGGAATAAAGAGGGAAAAAGCTCACGTTATTCCACGACTCTTTTAGAAAAAACACTTTACTGTGCAAGGCGGCTTAATGATGGTTCAGTATTAAGGATTTCTGTCAGCAGCGTTACGATATGGGTGCTTGTTTTGGGGATGATACAGCCGATTTTAATTGTAGTTGTTGTAACACTCATTTTATCAGGAGTATTAGCAAGCCGTATTTCTAAACATATCATGGAGCCGTTAAACAGACTTGATTTAGAAAAACCGCTGGAAAACGATACTTATGAGGAGCTGGCTCCCCTATTAAACCGTATCAATAAACAGCATAAGCAGATTGATATGCAGTTGTCGGAACTCCAAAGGAAAAATGATGAATTTGCACAGATTACATATGGCATGACGGAAGGGCTTGTCCTTTTGAATGAGAAAAATATAATTCTGAACATTAATCCTGCCGCGCTGAAGCTGTTTCATACGAAACGTTCCAGCATAGGTAAAGATTTTCTGACAGTAGAGAGAAGCCATAATGTGAGCCACGCCATACAGGACGCATTTTCAAGTGGACACAGCGAAATCCGCATAGAACGTGAGGGAAAAGAGTATCAGATCCATGTCAACCGCATTGAATCTAACGGTATTGTAATTGGGGCGGTTGTTCTTGCCTTTGATATAACAGAAGCAGCTTTCGCAGAAAGGAACAGACGGGAGTTTACTGCCAACGTATCACATGAATTGAAAACTCCGCTGCAATCCATAATGGGGAGTGCGGAGTTAATGGAGAACGGTCTTGTAAAATCGGAGGATATGACACGTTTTGTAGGGCATATCCGCACAGAGGCAGGGCGGCTTGTAACATTAATTGATGATATTATCCGTTTATCCCAATTAGACGAGGGATGCGATATGCCGTTTGAAAATGTTGATTTATGTGAGATCGCATCTGAGGTGATGGCAGGACTGGCAGATATAGCAGCGGCAAAAGATATTGAAGTGGCTTTAACAGGAAAAAAGGTTTATATTAAAAGTGTCCGGCGGCTCTTAACAGAAATTATTTTTAACCTCTGTGATAATGCTATCAAGTATAATAAGAACGGCGGTACGGTAGAAGTAGCTATAAGCAGTCAGGAAAATAGTGCCTCGATTACGGTGAAGGATTCGGGAATCGGCATACCGCCGGAACATCAGGCAAGAATCTTTGAACGATTTTACCGTGTAGACAAGAGCCGCTCTAAGGAATCAGGTGGAACGGGATTAGGACTATCTATTGTAAAACATGCTGTACAATACTTGAATGGCAAGATTGAACTGCAAAGCAGCCTGGGGCAAGGAACGGTTATACAGATTATTTTTCAGCAAGATAAAAGTGATGTGGTGCAGTTTTCCTAAAAAACCTGTATTTTACATAAATTATACAAAACATAACTTTTATATTTTACAAAGCATTCATAAAATTATCTTTATAAATATTCAAAGCAAACGCTGACGGTAATTTTATGAAAAATATATAGCGCATGAGCTTAAGAATGGCGGTTTTATTTGAATGTAAAACTGCCATTCTTTTTTATAGACTATCAGTAAGGGAAAAGATATGATTAGAAAAAAGCAAAAACTGTATACACACCAAAGACAAAAAATAAAGAATAATTGCACACATAAAGGTGTACCGCAAGGAAGAAATAAACTTCACTGCGGTACACCTTTTTTAATGGTGCGAAATTTGTCTGATTTTGGCTTTTATTA
>CAJUKA010000160.1 GCA_910586585.1 uncultured Lachnospiraceae bacterium | reverse complement strand
ATCTTCTACAATATTCACTTTTTGTATAGTTTTTCATTAAGTTCGCGCTTATGGGATATCACCCCTGTCAAGAATGCGATATCCCTTCCGTTCAGTTCAGGATTTGTTGAAGGAAACAACAACAAATTCAAACTGATCAAACGTATCCTTTACGGACGCTCCAGTCTCGCAAACCTGTTCCGAAAATGTTACGCCGCATTCAGTATAACACAGACCAATGTGACTGTCCAATCACTAATTCCTGGTCTAGATGAGCGTATAAAAAAGTTAACAGAAAAAATCATGGTTCTTACCCAATCATGAGTAAGAACCTCAATTTTTGAAGTGGCGGCTTTTTCTATTTCCAGAAGCAACCACAACGAATGAGTGCTCTCGGAAAGTAGGCAGATGAAGCGGAAAACGGAGGGTGTCGAGGGAAGAAAGTAAGAATAGAATTACCAGAGCGACAGTGTGCCTGACGTTGTAACGAAAGAATTTAATGGAGGGCATGAGTTGAAAACCTCCCCCTGCGGCAGGTTTTGAAATGAGGATCATGTAAGTTCAAGGCAATACCATGTTTACGCTTTCTGTTGCCAACTGCTGTAGGCATTGGAAGTGTCAGTCTGACTCCGGTTTTCTGCTGTATGATATATATTTCTTCTTTTTCCCAGTCAATGTCTGAAAGTTTCATGGATAAGAGGTCACAGCCCCTGATCCCTGTGAAAAAAAGCAGTGTTTCAAAGGTCAAAATTTTCAAGGGTTTTGTATACCCGGCGATAGGTTATCTGCATCTCCCGGGATTTTGTCCAGCTTATCCGTATGCGGCAGGTATCCCCGTAAGATTGGATATCTTCCCTGTTCTGGTTACGGATCAACCAGTTGATTTCCGTTCCAAGCCTATCAACATAAGATTTGGAGTATCCACTGTTTTTTAGTTTCTGAATCAAGTCAGCATAAATATCATTAGTTTTATTGAATTTCATTAGCTGATCACCTCCTGCATCCTATGGTAATAGATTCGGAAGATGTACAAAATAAAATCCCTATCTTTCTCCTATCTATCATAAAATAATATTTGAATTTTTCACACCACTACTGCGGTAGTATTGACAAAGGATTGAAAAAGGTGTAATGTATAATCAAGCAGAAACTACTGTGGTCTTGTGGAAAGGAGGATTCAAATGGATATTAAACTTTTCGATTCAGAATTGAAAGTAATGTGTGTGCTTTGGAGTGAGGGCGATACCACAGCAAAACATATATCCGATGTTCTGAAAGAGGAAATCGGCTGGAACATGAATACCACCTATACACTGATAAAAAGGTGTATAAAAAAGGGAGCTATTGAACGTTCCGAACCTAATTTTATGTGTCATGCACTTATTCCCAAAGAGGAAGTACAGGAAGCCGAAACGAATGAACTGATTAACAAAATTTATGATGGTTCTGCGGACAAATTGTTTGCTGCCCTGTTGAGCAGAAAAAAACTCTCTGCCGAAGAAATCGAAAAACTGAAAAAAATTGTTTCAGATTTGGAATGAGGTGATAAGTATGACTTTGCTGGAAGTGAGCTTTTCAGGGGCTATTTTTATTATTGCGGTTGTGATGATTCGGGCAGTAGCAATAAATAGTCTGCCTAAAAAAACATTTCTTGTTTTGTGGGAAATGGTGCTTTTAAGGTTGATTATTCCATTTACTATTCCGTCCGCGTTCAGTATATATACGCTTATTAACCACAGTATATCAACGCCCGCATTTTTTGAAGCAGAAACAAACAATGCTGCCTCTGCCGTATCACGGGAATATTTTATGATGATACAAGGCATGGGGCAGCCAGCAACAGATATTCCATCCGTTTCTGTTTGGTTTGTTGTCTGGTGTATTGGAATGATACTTTTTGCAACATTTTTCATGGTATTTTATTTACGTTGCCGAATTGAGTTTCGGGCAGCTTTACCAGTCAATAATCCCTATGTAGAACAATGGATAAAAGAACGCCCCTTAAAACGGCGAATTTCGATTAAACAATCGGATAGAATTTCTACACCGTTGACATATGGTATTTTGCATCCTGTTATTTTAATGCCGAAACAAACAGACTGGGAAAATACAGAGCCGTTACAATATATTTTTTCACATGAATATGTGCATATATATCGTTTTGATACCATTACAAAGCTGATTGCTACATATGCCCTTTGTGTTCACTGGTTCAATCCTTTTGTCTGGGTAATGTACATTCTCTTTAATCGTGATATTGAGCTTGCATGTGATGAAAGCGTTATAAAACAATTTGGAGATAAATCAAAGTCTGCCTATTCGCTAATGCTTATCAGTATGGAAGCAAAGAAAAGCGGGCTGTCACCGCTTTGCAGCAATTTTAGTAAAAATGCCATTGAGGAAAGGATTACAGCAATTATGAACACAAAACGAACGACAATCACTGCTCTTTTATCTGCCTGTATTATCGTACTTGTTACCGTTAGTTTGTTTGCCACTTCTGCAATGGCTCAGGCTGATAATAAAGCAAATGATACACCAGTTATCAGTGAACGAAAAACAACTACAAGTGATAATATTACAGACAAAAAAAGCTCTATGACAATTATACATGAAAGCGCAGATATTCTCCATTATGAAGATGGCGCACCTTATATCCACGATATACTTACAAACAATACCGACAGTATCATTGTAGAAACCCAATATTGTATGCTGGCTTATAGCGAAAACGGTTCACCATTAAAGCTATATTGGAATTTCCTTGACAGCAGTACGGAAAGCAGCTTTGAAAATATTGTTCGGACAAAGGCGAACATTCTATCCAATCAAACCGAGGAATACCGTGGCGGATGGTCATTATATGATGGTGAAATCATGGGGGACTTTTTGAAAGTCGGGAACGGAGAAGCGAATCAAGTTGCATATTCATTACTTTGTTTAAAGCAGGTTGTTTTTGAAGATGGCACAGTTTGGAATAATCCAAATTATGAAAACTGGTTTAAGGAGTATGCAGGAAAAGAAATAGACATAGACGAATTGCAAAGCTATTATCCATATGAATATAAAATAGAATCAAATTGAAAACATAACCATGAACCATGCAACGCTCTATGTGGGAGAAAGGGGGAAATCATCTACCTTTACTTTTTCGGGCGTTACGCACAACAGGAAATCGGGGAACTATACGGACGCTGCCGGAGTACGGCATGGCATCACATACACAGTGCTTTACAAATGTTGCATGAAGAAATGGAGGTGCTTTTCCATGAGGAATCCTAAACTTGTACCGTATGAAACTATTGTGAAAGCCACCAGCGGAGAGCCGGAAGCCATTGACGAGGTTTTACGGCATTACGGCAAGCGAATCCGGCTTGCTTCCCTTGAAAACGGACAGGTCAACAAGGACACCGAGGAAAATATCAAACGGCGGCTTATCGCCGCCCTGTTACAGTTGATTGACCATTTTCAGCACTTCCTAATTTGATCTTTTTCGTATCCCTTGCTTTTGCCAGAATATCTGATACAATAAAGGGGTAAGTTAATGGGGGATGTTCCACATCTGTCAAGAGGTTATTATGGCACTGCCAATCAATGTATCAGATTTAATTAACCGGTAAAGAGCGATCTGTATGAACGCTCACCTACCCAGCCGGTTACGGAAAATGCGGCTTCCATGCGCCTGATTGGTGGGCCTTCGGAATGGAAAAGGCCGTTGAATGTAGGGCTGATGTTCTTCCATGAGCGCCCGGATGATTTTTTTCCGTATGCCCGGATTGAGGTGGTAGATAAGCCCGACCCAACCGGCATTGGAATGACGGAAAAAATTTTTGTGGGTCCTCTTGACCGCCAGCTGCGGGATTTGCTCAGCTATATTAAAAACTACATCATTAAAGAGAAAGTAATCAAACTTCCCAACCAGGCAGGAGCAGTACGCATTTTTAACCTGCCGTATGCGGCAGTAGAAGAAAGCCTGTCCAATGCCATCTACCACAAGTCCTATCAAATCGGGGAACCGGTCACGGTTACTGTCACGCCGGAACGGATGGAAATTACCAGCCTGCCGGGACCGGACCGCACGATCAGCAATTATGATTTAATGAACCGCCGCCTGATTTCCCGGCGCTATCGGAACCGGCGGATTGGAGATTTTCTAAAGGAACTGAAATTGGTGGAAGGGCGCAATACCGGAATCCCCACAATTCTCCATGCTATGGAAGCAAACGGCTCGGATATGCCATTATTTGAAACAGATGAGGACAGGACTTATTTTACGGTGGTTCTGCCCATTCATAAAAAATTTCTTATGCCGGAAACTGATGTTGCCCCAAAGAAAAAGCAGCGCCGCAGTTTGCCGGAATTGAAAGACCTTGTTGCGGATACTTTGGCGGAAAACGGAAATCTTTCCACTTCGGAGCTGGTGTCCGAACTTGGATATACGAAAGTAACTTCCACCCTGTCTAAAGCATAAAAAGAATTGGTGGCAGAAGGAATAGTTCAGTATTCAGAGCCGGAGAAAGTGCGTTCCAGAAATCTGAAATTGTATCTTGTAAAGGAACAGGGAAATGAATGACAAAGAACTGATTGGAAAAGCAACATTCAGCTGTCTATCACCAATGCAAGCGGCGGGGGTATGCGGCTCCAGTGGATGTGCTGATGGAAGTTGGCGTTCTGCCGAACAGTAAAAGTGGGGACTTGGAAATAGAAAAATGGTATGCAACTCATTTTGTAGACAGTAAGAAAGCAGCAGAGTTAAAAGCACAACAAAATATCGAGAAACCGGATTGACCGAAGGACAGCTCTCATGTAGCTGTCCTTATTTTTTTGAGAGGAGGATTCCATCATGGCAACCACACGCATCATGCCGCTGCACATTGGCAAAGGCCGCACCGAAAGCCAGGCGGTCAGTGACATTATCGACTATGTATCCAACCCGCAAAAGACAGATTACGGCAGGCTCGTCACCGGCTTTGCGTGTGACAGCCGGGTAGCCGATGCTGAGTTTCTGCTGGTAAAACGGGAGTACATTTGCTTGTTGGGAATGAATCCAGCGTCAACTGCGTTGACGCTGCTGTCAGAACAAAGGACGGGAATGTATTTGAAATCGTATGCCGACAGGCAACGGGGAAGGAGGACGGATGGACGACCGCAAACTGACCGTATGCTATGGATGTGGCAATTACAAGCAGGATCCGCCGCAGATTCTTTTACAGGGTAAGTGGCTGGAACAGGCCGGATTCTCCGCAGGGGATAAAATCATCGTGAAATGCCAGCAAGGGCAGTTTATCATCACAGGAGACGGTACAAGGGTAGATTCAAGGGAATAATTTTTATCATGGTTAAATAAATTTTTTGTAAAGACTATTCCCCCTGGAAAGTGATTGCGGTATAATGGAATCATCAACAAATCAAAATTGTTAAGGATAATTATGCGAGGAGGTATTTTGATGACAGAGCAGGATAAAGAAATAGCTATTCAAACAGTAAAAGACATTCTTCATATTCTTCACGAAAAAAGATATGAGGATTTGCCATCCTGCGTGGATGAAATGGAGTGGGACGATACAGAGGAAATCCGGGAGTGCATTCAGGGTACATTGGACATGAACGATTTTGATGCGTTTGATGAATATGGCGTTCCCTGCAATTTCCACCCTCAATATGAGTACCATCATGAAGTGAAGTTTTATGAGCGCCCCGAAGAAGGCTTTGATGCAGAGTATGACCTTACCTCTGGCGGAGAGATGGTTGATTTGCGTTTGCAGCTCAGATTTTTGTACTTAGAAGGCAGAGTAAAACGTATCTTTCACACGATTGACCCAATGTGACAATGAAAGATGTTATCGCAACTTCCAGTTGTGCGCCTAAAAATTGAATCAGAAACACCTAAAATGCCGTTGCATGGACAAAAACCCAGCAACGGCATTTTCTTATCTCCGTTTCATCCTGCTCAACGGCGAATCTTTATATGTCGGAGTTTTCTTCATAACATTCTTCAAAACCGTGCGCTCCTGCTCCGACAGTTTCTCATATCGGATTTGAGGCTGCGTACACATAAGGGCGGTGAACACATCCAGAAAGGAACCCGGCACAGCCATTGCCTTCTTTGCGTCTTTGATTAGTTTCGTCCAGCGGAGCGAGAACGAATCTGCCGTTTCTGCCGCTGCCTACCAGAGCGGCGAGAAGCTGTTCTCTGAATACGACCAAGAGCAAAAATACTATCCCTATAAAACCGAAGTTACCCACAAAGAAATCATGCTCCCGCCCCATGTGCCGCCGGAGTTTGCATACCGCAATACTTTATGGAACTCCGCCGAAGCACAGGAAAAACAATGGAACTCCCAGCTTGCCTGGAGGTTCGTGCTTTCCATTCCAAGGGAAATCCCGCCGGAACAGTACGCCGACCTTATCCGTGATTATTGCTGGGAGTTTTTTGTTTCCAAAGGTATGATTGCCGACTTTGCCATCCACGACAAAGGGGACGGCAAGAGAACCAGTTATACACATTACAGCACAATGCCGATTACTACGGAATCCCTCTCATGCCTCATAGTTCTCTTTATAAGTTATTGACACTCGTTTTCTTGCGCGGTATATTTATAACACAAAGAGCGAAATATACCACAAACAAAAAAGGAGAATGAATTATGAAAAATTGGTATGGTTGTATCGGATTTGTTTCTTTGTTAGGTGTATGGGGATTGATTGGGAGTGAACCTTTGTTTCTATCTTTTTTTGCTTTTGCCCTATTTTTTGAGTATTTTTGGGTGACTCCCGATGAAATGTTTGTTGATACAATAAAAAAGTGTGCTTCATGGGCTTTCTTTGCTAATCTTTTTATTACAACTGCTGCTACATTTGCCTTGTCTTATTTTAAGATGAGCAGCAATCCTTTAGCTGCCGGAACATCATTAGGATTTGGTATTTCAATAGCGATATCTGCTTTTTCTACCTTTGTTTTAGAAATTAGAGAGAGGGTGAATGCAAAAAATGATTAAGAACAGGATAAAAGAATATAGAGCAAGATTTGATATGAAACAGGAAGATTTAGCAAATTTGGTTGGAGTTCGCAGGGAAACGATTGGAAATCTTGAAAAGGGTAAATATAATCCATCATTGGTTTTGGCATGGAATATTGCAAAGGTATTTCATGTTTCAATCGAGGAAGTTTTTACTGTTGAAGAATAGGGAAGTTAGGCAAGCCAAAAACTATTGACGCACTTAACCATTATCCTAACTATCAACTATGTATCGCCCCATGTGGGAGAAAGGGGAATCGCCTATGACTTGCACAGAAGCATACAAGGAGCATATCGAATACACATTTAACGCTTTTTGCAGAGTAGTCATACATTATGCAGCTATCAACGCATGGCGTGACAGGGACAAGCGGCGGCAAAGGGAAATATCCTTTGAATACATGCATGGGTATGTGGTAAAGCTGGATTTGACGGGGCTGGCAAATAACTGTAAGGCGCAGGCGGAAGAAATCATTTGCGCAAAATTG
>CAJUKA010000159.1 GCA_910586585.1 uncultured Lachnospiraceae bacterium | reverse complement strand
CAACACGTTTCATGACGCATTGGTGCCTTTCGCAGAAAGGCGGATTATAAAAATGTTGCTTTGTATCGGGAACGATTGTATGAGAAAATTTGGGGAGAGGAATTTATGGGGGATACCCGTACACTGGATTCCCATATACAGAGGCTTCGAAAAAAATTAAATTGGGATAATTACATTAAGACAGTATTTCGGGTAGGATATCGTCTGGAGGACAAAAGATGAGGCTGTTTCATAAGATATTTCTTTGCTTTATCGTGATATTTGGGATCTCATTTCAAACTGCAGGGTATCTTATGATAAATTATGCCTATGACAACGCAGTTGAGCAGCAAAAGAAATACGCTTTTCAGGAATTTCAATATAATAAATATATTTTACAGTCTGTCCTCTATTCAGACCCAAATTTCCTGAAGGAGAAAGAGGTTCATATTACAGGAAAGGAAAATTTTACAGTACCAATTGCTCTATATGGAGCAGATAAGAAGTGTCTTTTTACCAATATAGAAACGCAGTTTTATGTTCCAGACTTTGATGATAAAGAGGATAGAAATATATCTTATTGGATCACACAAGGAAGCGGAGAAAGTTCTATCTTTGTATATGATTGTATTCAACAGGGTGAAAGCACCGTATATCTGATTACCCAGACAGACATTCGCTTAGTGGTAAATACACAAAGGAACATGACTCAATTTTTTCAAAAGATATATTTGATAATTTTGTGTATAGCTTCCCCCCTTATTTTGTTATTAACAAGTTTGATTACGCATTCTATAAAAAATGTCAGCAAAGCGGCAAAAAGAATTGCGGAAGGGAGTTATTCCGAGCGGATTGACACTGCAGGAAAAGACGAAATTGGAGAATTGGCAGATAATTTTAATCAGATGGCAGAAAAGATAGAAGAAAAGATTACAGAGTTATATGATGCTGCCAGAGCGAAAGAGGATTTTGTAGCTAATTTTTCACACGAATTAAAAACTCCGCTTACATCCGTTATTGGTTATGCGGATATGATGTATCAGAAAGAACTTTCGAGAGAGCAGGTAAAGAATGCGGCAGAATATATATTGAATGAAGGAATGAGATTGGAAGCATTATCCCTAAAATTGCTGGATCTGTTTGTGTTGGATAAACAGGATTTTTTGTTGGAAAGAGTATCTGTAAAAGTGCTATTTCAGAATTTGATGCAGGGGATAGAACCTGTATGCCAGAAATACGGGATAGAATTACATATAGATATAGAAGAAGAAAACATAGCGGTAGACTATGATCTTTTTAAAACAATGATATTGAATCTGATTGATAATGCAGGAAAAGCAGATTGCAGGGACATCTGGATTGTGGGAAAAACAGGAGAAGGCGGATATCAAATTCAGATTCGAGATAATGGCAGGGGAGTACCAAAAGAGGAAGTCGGGCGGATTACAGAGGCTTTTTATATGGTAGATAAATCAAGAGCAAGAAAGCAGCATGGAGCAGGATTAGGGTTGGCGTTGGTGGCTAAGATTGTGGAGATTCATAACGCCAGGATAAAGATAAGCAGTGATGGAAAAACAGGAACCGTCATCCATATTGTGTTGTGTCAGGGGGATTAAGATGAATAAATCATATCAATATACGCTGATTACATTACTTCTTGCAGCAGCTTTTATCATTGGGAGTATGGCGGGTATGGATTTTATATTGCGGGTAAGGGAGAAAAAAATATTGAGCTCAAGTGGGACTGCGGCAATGGCATCTCCGGTTCGGGCATGGCAGCAGTGGGAGGCTCAAGTGGCGGAAGAAACCGAAAAACAGGCTGGCAGTGATGGATATGTGTTGAATTTCAGGCAAATAGAAGAAGTAATAAGAAGCAGAACTAATTATGATGAGGAAGTGATACATGAGCCGGTAGGGGGACAGATTTCTATAGAAAAGGCGATCGAAGCAGGGAAAAAATGGATTGCTGAAATGGCAGTTGAAGAAAGAAATGGCAGGAAATTAGATGAAGAAATATACTTTGTGAACGCAATATTAGGAATCAGGAAACACAAAGAAGCGTCCAATGCGCAGGTGGAGCCATATTATAGCTTTTGGACGGTACGATTTTCCAGTGAGTCTATGGGGATTGTTTTGTATATCAATGCAATTACGGGAAAAGTATGGAATGCAGAGATCGGTTTATATGATACGATGCTGGATGAAGTTCCATATGAAAATTTGAGTTGCTTTTCGGAACTGGCAGGTTTTAAGGTGTCCGATGAACCCTCCATTGAAATGAAAGATGGAAGAAAGCGGGCAAATTTGGCAATAGAAGACAGTTTATTGTATACGCAGATGGAATGTTACGAGGTGAATGTTGACAAAAATGGAATTGTGGACTACAGTGAAACCGGAAAATTTCGGGATAGATACCTGGTAATTACGTATGACTTGTTGTCAAAAGAAAATTAGTAAACTAATAGAATATTTTACAACTATAACACAACTTTACCGAAAGTATCACACAACACTCTGATAGGATATAGATATCCGGTCAGGGTGTTTTTATATAATAGGAAATTGCGATTACAGCACGCTCAATTTTTTAGTGAACGGAAATAAGAGAGGAGGACAAAGTAAAATGGAGCTGCGGATAGAACGTTTGTTTAAAAGTTACAGAAAAAAAGAAGCGCTGCAAGATGTCAGTTTTACGCTGCGTAAAGGAATTTATGGACTGTTGGGGGAAAACGGTGCCGGGAAAAGTACACTTATGCGGATGCTGGCAACAGTAGATTTTCCCACGAAAGGGCGTATCTGCTATGATAAAAGGGATATCTTTGCGGTGGATGAAACGTATCGCAGCCTGATTGGGTATATGCCTCAGGATTACAATGTTTATCCAGGCTTTACTGCAACAGATTTTTTGGAGTATATGGGTGCATTAAAAGGAATACCGCAAAAAAAGTTGAAGGACAGAATTTCAGAAGTGCTTGAATTTGTAAATCTTTCAGATGCTGCAGACAAAAAGGTAAAGACATTTTCGGGCGGCATGAAACGCAGGATAGGGATTGCACAGGCAATTATGAATGAACCGCAGATACTGATACTGGATGAACCAACAGCAGGACTTGATCCGAAAGAACGGATACGGTTTTCTAATATCATCAGTGATATGGGAAAGGACAAAATCGTGCTGCTCTCTACGCACATTGTGTCAGATATTGAAGCGATTGCAAGTGAGCTTATCGTGATGAAGAAAGGGAATGTTTTGGAAACCGGAGCTGTGGACACGCTGGTTCAGCAGGTCAAAGGAAAGGTTTGGGAGGCTGTTGTCAGTCAGGAAACATACCACAGATTGAGAAAAGAGCGGTCTGTGATACATTTAAAGCAGATGGAAAAGGATGTGCAGGTGTGTTTTGTCGGAGAAAAATATTCCGATGTAAAAATCAGTCAGGCAGAACCGACATTGGAAGATTACTATATTTTTGCAGGCGGCATTACAGAAAGTGAAAAGAAGGTGGGATAAATTCTCTGATGATCAATTTAGTCCAATAAATTTGTGACGCTTCGGAATGGAGGAAAAAATGGGAAAAAAGAAATATTTTGCAGCAATCATGGTGTGTGTGATGGTTATGGCATTGTCAGGGTGTGCAAGTGGAAACGAACCAAAACCAGATACATTGATTCAGATGGAGGACTTCTCAACAGGAAATGAAAATGCAGTACAGAATAAAACGGATGACAATACGCAGCCAGATTTTTCCAAAAATGATGAGGACATGACACAGCAGCAGACAGATACAGAACTGGAGGAAGAACTGAAAAAGTATCGTCAGGAAAGAGAAGCTGAGATTCAGGAATCAAATGGTCTGGTAGAGGGCGGTTCACCAGACGAAGAGAAGTATTCTTTTGATTTGTCAAAATCATATTATACCAGCCAGTTTGATACAAGGGAAGTAACGGAGGCTTATGCTGCCGCACGCATTTATGTGACAGACTCATTAGGAATCAAACCGATTACAAAAATGGTTACTTATATGTGCATTGATCCAAGAATATTGAATATTTATGATGCGGAGGATAAAGGTGTTGCAGCAGGATATGATAACAACAATATTTTTGTGTGCGAATATTGTAAGGAAGAGGGTGTATGGCAGTATCTCATTCTTGTCAGGGAAGGCAGGGGAAGTGAATGGAACGTAATTCATAATGGAACCAGCTATAAAGAATAGAAAAGCCGGAGGAAATGATATGTGGACAATGGTTAAATTTGAATACAGGAAATTGTGGAGCCGGGTTTCTCTTGTGGCTGTTATAGTAATGTGTATAATTTCTACGTTCCATACATTTGTCTACCTGAATATGAACGGACAGTGGAGGGCAATTAGCACAGAGGGGGAAATAGTAAGTGGACTGTCCGCTTACAGGGTATTAAAGGATGCGTCAAAGGATATTGAAGGCGTGGCAGATGACACATACCTGCAGAAGTTGAAAAAACAGTACGAAAACAGCGTAGACAAACAGTATTTGGATGAACACAGGGGGTTTTTGGGAACCGGAGGCATGACAAAATATATGTATCCGAATTATTTTATTAACTATGCGTATTATTCTTATTATATGTCTAATGGGAATGACAAGATGGGACTGGCGTATGACTTTCTGGATTCAGCGGAGAAGTTTTATCAGAAGTATCGAGAGGCCGTAAAAGAGCAGATTCTGTATGAAAACCAGTATGCCGGCCTGATGAAATTTACAGATTCCCAAATAGAAGCGCTGGATCAAAAGATTACAGAAATGGATACGCCTGTCAATATTGCTTATTGTCAGGGGATTTCAAATTTCATGAATTGGTACGATATAGAATACCCATTATTCTTTGTCGTATATGTCTTTGCGCTTTCCTGTGTTTATGCAAAAGACAGTCCAAGTGGGATAAATGAACTGACCTTATCCTCTGCAAAAGGCAGAAAAAAGGACTTCCGGGCAAGATGGACTGCAGGTAATCTGTTTGCTGCTTCTACGTATCTGCTCTTTGTCAGCGTGCTGCTCATAGAGCATGGGGCAGTTGGCACTTTCGGCGGGTTTGGAGCCTCAGCACAAACGTATTGGTTTAATTGCATCTTTCATATCAGTATCGGCGTAGGGATGATTTTTAAAATTGTCGGAGGGTTATTTGGTATTTTGGTATTTGCCAATTTTACGATGCTGTTATCGTGCTTATTTAGAAACTCAAAAATAGCAGCAGTATTTTCAATAGTAATGGCTGGCACGCTGGTAAAATTGTCTGACACGTATTGTCAGATAAAATTGCTTTATCCAAATCAGTTCAGCAGTGATGCAGCAGTACATAGTTTTTTCTTTTTGGGGAGGATAATAGTACCCTATATGATTGTGGTGTTACTTCTGGCGGTGGCTTACATTGGCATATTTGCTTATCTATTGGGAAGGAAAGACAAAAAATATTTTATAAATTAGGTGGTGGTGGTTGTGAAAGAGATTATTAAGGTAGAAAGCAAGCGGGTTTTAAAATCACAGATGTTTATCGTATTTCTTGTGTCTGTTATCCTGTTATCCATAAGCAGCAGCTTTCAGGCAGTAAAGAGTTATGAGTTGTGGGATGAAGGCGGGTTTGTTGCGAGTGGATGGGAGAACCTGAAGCATGGAAAGGAAAACGCGGGAAACAGGAGCATTGAGGACGCAATCGCAACACGCAGGGGACAGGAAGAAGCAGTCTTTGTGGATGAAACAAATATAGAAAAGTTAGTGGCGCTGAATTATCAGGACAAGACTGCCGGAGAGTTATCAGATGGAGAGATCAATTTGTTTTTTGAAAATCGTTTGAGGACAATAGAGCGCAGGTTAGATGAAAACATCAATGTGGATTATACAGAAAGTGAAAAAGAAAGATTTATGAAGGAAGCTGAAAAGCTTACCAGTCTTACGGTAGGTTTTTCAGAAGGCTGGAAAGTGTTGAATCGGGATATGGGCAGTTTTATAGTTATTATATTAGTCATGATATCCATTATTATTATGCCTCTTTTTGCAGATGAAACGCAGACTAGAATGCAGGAACTTAGCCGGTCTGCCATGAAAGGGAAAAAACAGCTTAATTTCGCAAGAATCATTACAGCATATGGAATGGGAAGCATATTGTACATTTTTGCAGTGCTCTTGTGTTTTTTTATCAAGATGATGCCGTTTGGATTTTCAGGAGCAAACGAATTGATACAGAGCAGTGAAAACACGTTCTTTTCAGTATTTCATATCTCATATATGCAGCAATTTATATGGAATTGTCTGCGTGGGTATGTGTCGCTTATTTTTATGGTATCGTTGACAATGCTGATTTCCGTTATGCTGGAACAAATCATGGCAGGAATTGCAGCAATCTGTTTCTATTGGGGTTTGCTGCTGATTATGAATCAGATGATAAGTTTTGAAGTTAATCATATGTTTGCAAATTTTATGCCGTTAAGGCTGGCAGGCAGTATTGATTTTTATAATAGGAATGAACTATATAGATTTGCTGGCAGAACCTTTGACAGCATTGTATGGTGCCCAGTCGTTGCATTGATTTTATCAATCGGAATGGCTGTATTAGCGATGTGGCAGCTGCATAGGAAAACGTCAGAGGGCGCAAGCTCCTTAGTAATTTACGGAAGATGGAAAAATTGCTGGAACAATAAAAATAGGGGGCATGGCGGTTGCTGTGCCCTATATTTATGTGGTAAATGGAAATAAAAAGTGATATAATTTAGAAAAAATCTGGGGAGGGAATTGATTTGAAAAAATGGTATGATGAAGAATATGAATGGGAAATAGAGGTGATAGGATTTAATAAGGATAATGAAGAAACGCAGAGATTTTGCCGGAACGGTGAAGAGATTGGAGATAAATATACTTGCACTTATGGCTGCCCCGTAAATTCACAAGGACAGGGGATTTGCTCTAAAGTAATGATGATGATGTATCCTGTTATGGAAGCTGTAAGAAGTGGTGGAGATTTAGAAAATATAGGTGGGGATAGTAAGTATAGTAAAGTTATCATGTGTCCAGACGGCTGTGTTCTGTTTAGAATTACAGCAAAACCATCAGGCAATAAAAATTTCTATAAGGGAAAATTTTTTGATTAAATATATAGTAATTGGAGAATAGGAAGCAAAAAATGAACGCAAATTCAGAAGCTGGTGATGAAATATGAAATTAAGAAAATATAAAGAACAAGATTCAGACAATATTCGCAGCTAGTACAATGAAAATTAAGTTTCTGGTACATAGACGCAGAATGATTGTTTCAGATGCAAGGCGGAGGAAAGAGTCGTAGCGGTGGCTACGGCGATTGACGACAACGCCGCAGATGAACAATCAAGCAAGTCAAGGTGCCAGTTACTTAATATTCGTTGTACTAGATTAAAGATGAAAAGAGTTTATATCAATGGTCTGCAAACAGAATCGGGAAGTTTCCAATTGCAGGTAACGATCTGAATGAAGATTATGCACCTATGATTCAAGGTAACAGATTTATTCCGCTTAGCGCAGTTGATGATAAAGGGAATCTTGTAGGACACTTGTATATCAGATACCCGAAGGAGAACGATGACAGTATTGTCCGTTTAAATCGTTAAGGAAAGAATCGAAGGTGGTGCAAACGAAAAAGCAGCCTTGAACTC
>CAJUKA010000158.1 GCA_910586585.1 uncultured Lachnospiraceae bacterium | reverse complement strand
TTTGCATCCCCTCTGTGTGGGATGATGTGGTCAACCACGGTTGCTTTCACCAATCTCCCCTGCTCCATGCATCTGACGCAGAGGGGATGTGCTTTCAAGAAACGTATCCGTGCTTTCTCCCACCTGCCATCGTATCCCCGGACGGATGCGCTGGCACGGTCAGAGGCGTGCAGCCTTGCGTGTTCCTCGCAGTACATCCCGTCCGTCAGCTTGGGGCATCCCGGATGCCTGCACGGTTTCATCGGTTTCCTCGGCATGGCTGTACGCCTCCTTCCCCCTTTACTCCTGCGGCAGCCTGCCGCACAGCGCCCTGTAGGTCTGCGCCATCATCCTGCCCCACTTCTCCTGCTCACCGGCCACAGCCTTTAGCTGCTCCGCCAGTGTGTGCATATGGAACCGCGGCGCATAATTGTCCAGCGTCTCGTTGATGTCCGTCAGATCGAACCGCTCATGCAGGTTCTCCGCCATCACCGCGTTCATGCATTCCAGATCCTCCGCCAGCGTCCCTAAGATCAGTTCCTCCAGTTCCGCCGCTGTTTGGAATGTGTGGAACACTTCAAAATATCCGTGTTCCTTATCGTACACATAAAAGAAATGTGTGCCGCTCCTGCCAAGCGCGATGTCCGCATCCCGCTCCGAGAAATAATCCCGGTACCGCTCTGCCACCTCCAGCGCTTCCTCCCAGCCTTCCGGCATCATGCTAAAACCTCCCTTCCTTAGTTGGTGTGGGCATTTTAACTCTGAATCCCGTCAATAGCAAGGTGGTTTCCCGCTTATCTTCCTAAGTGGCAGGATGCTTAAAATACCGCCGCTTTCTTTGTCACTATCTGGTATTGGCTGCTGCGCCGCTCCTGTTTTAAACTGTCTCCCGAAAGGAGGTGGCGTGCCATGACGGACGGGGAATTCCTCACCCAGACCATCATAGAACGGATGGACCTTATCTTCCGGCGGAATAACAAAGAGCCGACAGGGGAAGAAAAGGCAGAGCGGCAGGAGCAGGACGCACAGTTCCGGCGCATCCTTGACAGCCTCCCGGAAGATGACCGGGAAGTGTTAAAGGAAATGCAGACGGAGGCATTCCGCAGGGCTGCCCGCGAAAACGAGCTTTATTACCGCGAGGGGCTTAAGGACGGCTTTACCGTCTGCCGCTTCGTGA
Source organism: uncultured Lachnospiraceae bacterium (assembly GCA_910586585.1). Taxonomy (GTDB): domain Bacteria; phylum Bacillota; class Clostridia; order Lachnospirales; family Lachnospiraceae; genus COE1. The sequence goes on along the minus strand of CAJUKA010000158.1, from coordinate 6,480 downwards.
ACGGCGGGTAAGGCGGACGGGCGGCAGTGACGGAAAACGCTGCCGCCCGGAAAGCATCACCACTTCTTCACACCGCCGTAGTATTTATCAGCGATGGCCTCCTGCTGGTACTCCGGCAGGCTCCGTAATCTCTCGCTCACTTTCTCCAATGACTGCGCCTGTTCTTCCCTCGTCTTATGGAAATGGCAGGTTTCACCTCCACACTTCCCACCGCTCAATATACTGCACTTCCCATCCTTCATAGCAAAACAGTCCATAACATCCACCTTTCCACCCTTTCCGCAAAAGAAAAGGCAGCGTTGAAAGGATAAAGCCCGCTGCCCCATGCGGAGGACGTGAAAAAAGCCCCGTGGATTTTCCATCAGGGCTCCCTACACTTCTTCGCATCATAACCATAGCACAATATTTTTTCCTTTGCAATAAACCACTTGGTAAACCATCCAGTAAACCACTTAGTAAACCAGTCAGTAAACCATCACGCAAAACCCTGTCCGCAAACACGCATAAACACTGGATTCCTGCTTACCCCGCCCTTGAAAAAATGTCCTCTTGGACGGGAAAAACTTTTTCAAAAAAAATTTTTTTTTAACTCAGCATCACTTCCAGGTCGTTTTTCTCCCGTATTTCGTAAAAAACATCCATCTCCTTCAGCGCCTTCCTCCTGTATTTCCCGATCATGGTATGAGAGACGCCGTACTTCTCGGAAAGCTCCTGCCAGTCCATCCCTTCCACCACCATGTCCGTTATGACCTCCGGCAACTTCCCGCTTAAGCGGCTGACGCAGTAATGGAAAAACTCGATCTCCGCCTTTTTCCTCCGGTACTGCTCTAAAAGGCCGTCAAACATCTCATCCTCCAGCCTGTCCGCCGTCTTGCGGTAATTTAACGCCACGGATGCCGTCCTGTCGGAAGTCTCGCCCTCCTGCACCTTTTCCCCTTCCGGCTTTGCAAGGCACATGGACTTTATCACCTCGTCCGCATCAATGCCGCGGAAATTGGTGATGCGGAATTTCAGTAAATCCACCTCCTGCTTTTTTGCTGTATAACTCCTGAACATTTCCTCTGCTTTCATTCCACGCCTCCAATCCTCGCTTTTACCGCATCCACAAGTGCCGACTGCCCGCAGTCCTTTTTCTCCAGTGCCGCCATCACCCGCTCATCCAGTGTGCCTTTGGAGATTAAATGATGGATCACCACCGTCTCCTCCTGCCCCTGCCGCCACAGCCTTGCGTTCATCTGCTGATACAGTTCCAAAGACCATGTCAGCCCAAACCACACCAATGTGGAGCCGCCCGCCTGCAGGTTCAACCCATGCCCCGCCGATGCCGGGTGGATCGCCGCCACCGGGATTTCCCCGGCATTCCATTTCTGCATATCCTCCGCCGTGTCCAGCTCCACCGCCCCGGTGCGCTTTTTCAGCCTGTCAAGGTCATGCTTATACCAGTAGGCGATTAACACAGGTTTGCCGTTCGCCGCCTCGACCAAGTCCTCCAGTGCCTCCAGCTTGCGGTCATGGATGTGCTTCACGTTCCCGTTCTCATCGTAGACCGCGCCGTCCGCCATCTGTAAAAGTTTGTTGGAGAGCGCCGCCGCATTCACCGCGTCAATGTCGCCGTCCGAAAAGGGAAGGAGCATATCCCGTTCTAGCTGCTCATACAGAGCCATCTCCTTTTCGGTCAATATGACCTCCACACGGTTATAAACACATTCCGGCATATCCAGATAGTCCACGGCCTTCATGCTGATGCAGATGTCGGAGATTAAATTGTAAATCATATCCTCTGCTCCTTCCCGTGGCTTATAAGAGAACACCATCTCCCGGCTGCGCTTGTCCGGCACGAAGAACCGCTCCCGGTAGCCGCCGATGAACCGCCCAAGCCGCTGCCCCATATCGAGGATGCCGATCTCCGCCCAAAGGTCGATTAATCCATTCGGTGCGGGCGTCCCGGTCAGTCCCACGATGCGCCGAACCATCGGGCGCACCTTTTTTAATGCCTTGAACCGTTTTGCTTTATGGGACTTGAAGGACGAAAGCTCATCGATCACCACCATGTCAAAATCAAAGGGGATGCCGCTCTCGTTCACAAGCCACTCCACGTTTTCCCTGTTGATGACGTACACCTGCGCTTTTCTGCCAAGTGCGGCTATGCGCTCTTTTTCCGAACCAAGCACCGCCGACATCCCAATCCCGGAAAGATGCTCCCACTTCTCCAGTTCGGAAGGCCAAGTCAAATAGCAGACTCGCAAGGGCGCTATAATTAAAATTTTTCGGATGTCAAAATAATCATACAGCAGTTCCCATATGGCAGTGAGCGTGATCACCGTTTTGCCAAGCCCGCAATCCAAAAATAATGCGCTCACCTTATGGCTTATGATAAACTCTTTTGCATACTCCTGATATTCATGTGGCACATATCTCATCCAGCACACCTCCGATCTGTTCTATCCCATCAACCACATAGACGGGGAACCCTAAACTCTTAAGCTGCCGCATCCGCTTCACCTGCAATGGCCTCGGCTTCTTCCCCGGAGCCTTCAATTCCACGAATGCGATCTTCCTCCCAGGCAGCAATACGATCCTGTCCGGCACCCCATCCAAACCGGGCGAGGTGAATTTCACCGCCATGCCTCCCATCTTTTTTACCGACACCCTTAGGTGCCGCTCTATCCTGCTTTCCTCATCCATAAAACCGTCTTTCCTTTCCGCCTTTGCCGGAAAGCTGTCCTCGCGCGTATATAGCGCATTTGTGCGTTTACGCCTGCACACTACTATATATTTATACATTCTAATATATAAGTAAGTATCAGCAACATAAGCAACCAATGACTGCTAACGCCTTGTCTGACAGCTTTCCCGGCTGTTGCATATATTCCATTTTTCCGGCATCATTCAAAGCAACAGCAACTCCCTGTTCCGTTGCACTTTCATTTATGCGTTTCCGTTTTTTGCTTTTGCATCCCTGTCACGGCAATACCCGCGCACAATGCCATAGATCGGAAAGCGCACCTTATTGTCCGCTTTCTTCCACCCCTCGATGTTCGCCATGATGGCGCTGATCTCATTGGCGTCCTGCCGTTTCAGGTTCCCGCGCTCCTTGCCGAAGCACTCGCACCATATCTCCATGTTGCAGACGCGCTCCCGCTTACGCACGCCCGGCTCACGCTCCCCGCCGAACTCGGAGCCGCAGATATAGTTCCTGCGGTCAAAGATATCCATCTTATCCCACCGCTCCGGCAGGGGCATCTCAAGGTAGTCACGCACCATGCCTTCCCGCTCGTCCACCTCCATAGCGATCTGCTGCTCCTTAAGCGCCATGCCCGCCAGCTCGTTATCGAGGTGCAGGGGCTCCCCTTCCTTATAGCGGACTAACGCCTCCGCCCATATCTGCCGGATTTCCTCCTCCGTCATCTCCCATGAGGCGCGGGCGGCATCCCCCGGCGTCTTTACCGGCCAGAAACGGCGGTTCCCAGCGGTATCCCTCAGATACCCGTTCTCCGCGTTGGTGGTGCCGATGAACACGCACTGCCTGGGGTGCGGGGTAGCTCTGCGCCCAAAGGATGCGCGGTAGATGTCGTTCTGCCGGGAGAGGAACCCCCGGAGCGTCTCGATCTCCGTCTTCTTAAGCCCCGCCAGCTCCCCGATCTCCAGAATCCAGTAGCCCTGCAGCTTCTCCGCCGCCGTCTTGTCCTTCGTGTCATTTAAGAGCAGGGAGTCATTGAACCACTCGCCGCACAGCTTCGATATCAGCGTGGACTTGCCTTTCCCCTGCGGGCCATTCAAGACCAGCATGGTGTCAAACTTACAGCCGGGGTTCATCACCCTTGCGATTGCGCCGCAGAGGGTCTTGCGGGTCACCGCACGGACATAGGCGTTGTCGGACGCGCCGAGGAAGTCCACCAGTATGGTGTCCACCCGCGGCACCTTATCCCACTCCGGCAGGGAGGCGAGGAACTCCCGGATTGGGTGGTAGGAGCGGTCATCCGCCACCTTCGTCACCGCAATGTCATAGTTCCTTGCGGAGAACGTGCCGTAGGTAAGGTCCACATAGGAGATAAGCTGTGCATCGTCCGCGTCCCGCCAGAAGCGGCTCGGATGCTCCCACGGCACTTCCCCTTTGATCTCCATGCCGTCACTGAGCTGGTTGAACACGATGCCCTTCAGCTTCTCATCGTTGTTTAATATTAAAAGCAGATTGCGTAAGGTGTTTTTTACCACGGTGGAGCGTTTCTCGTATTCAAGCTGTTTCAGCCAGTCCTCATTTTCCCCGGAGAACTCCTTCTCCGCTATCTCCATCCGCTCCCCGGCAATGGTCATCTTCACGTTTTCATCATTTACGGCAAAATCGCACATTGCCTTAAAGGACGGCAGCTTTGCCGCCTCCGTGTCTTCCGGCACTTTCTCATCCAGCCCGCCGAACTTATGGATGCGGACAAGGTCAAAGGCATTCAGCAGCTTCCCGCAGGCCGGGTCGGTGGCATGGTGGGAATAGGCGAACACATCGTCATAAACCACCACCCCGGCAGAAGAATCCGCAGGGATATAGTCAAAACGTCCCTGCAGTGCGCTTTCCTGGTATATATCCTTTAAAAACACGTGGACAGCCTCATTTATTCCGTAAGTCCTGCAGAACGCCCCGATCACGCCCTGTTTCCCCAGCGGGTCCTCCTGCTGCTTCCTGCCCCTCTCCACGATGCCTCCCTCACGGGCGGAACGCGGCAGCCCGGCGCAGTCACGCCACCCCGGATGCGCCGCAAGGTACCTGTCCGGGTCAAGCCACTCCCCGTCACAGCGTTTAAACACATATTCCCCGTCCGCAGGCGTGGTCGGCCAGTACATCAACTGGTGCGGGCGGTGGGAGCATTCATCGAACTGGTCTATCCCCCATTCCGCCGCAAAGAACCGTGATATGGCGGCATATTCATCCGGCGTCACGTCCCTTGTGAGCGGGACCACCACCCTCACCCTCGGAGCCTCCGGCGTATGCCCGTGGGTCGTGTACAGGCATGAGGCATAAGGGCAGAGCATCTCATAGCTGTCTATGAAACCAATGCCCGCATGGTCGGCATCCTGCGTCAGCATGGAGCGCCCTTCCACCGTGTCCCTTTTGCGCCGCCCGCCTTTCAGCTTTCCCCCTACAAAGCCGCCCTTGTCCTTTGCCCGGTCACGCTCGGACTTCGGCAGCTTCGGGTATTCCTCCACTGTTTCCGGCGTCCGCACCGTTTGTGAAAGGCGCTCGCACAGCTCGTCAAAGGTGACCTGCTGGTTCACCCATCTTTTTGCATGGCAGCTACTGCCATAGGCGATTGATAATTTACGCATTCCCCGTCCCTCCGATCTCATATTCCTTCGCGGCATACTGCCCCGGATTGTTCCGCTCGCGCCCCTTCCGGTAAGGGTGTATCCATACCTTCCTGCCCGATTTACAGTTCCGCCAATGCCCGATGACTCCCCAGCTTGGGCAGCTCATCTTCCTGCTCTCTGCACAGTATTTTGCCATTTCCTCTTTGGACAGCCGGATCACGCGGACAGCTTTCACTTTGCGGAGTCCCTCTTTCTTCCTGCCCCTCCCCCGGCCCTCATGCCTGACAGCCGGCCTCCCCTGCACGGTGACGAACACGGACGGGCGGTCATACAGGGCTTTCTGCACAGCCATATACAGCAGCTTTACATTCCTGCTGAATTCCGCATTGGCCTGCCCGTCCGCAAGCATGGGATTGTCGTACCGGGTCCATACAATATGGGAATAGGTCGATGTGACTTTTTCCCCGCCCTTTGAGAAGATGAACTGCCCTATTGATATGATCTCGTCCGCATGGCTTCCCCCGTTGTTGATATGGACGTATGCGTCAATAGCATGGCGGGAATAAGCCTTTGTGCCGCCCTGTTCATAGGACGGTCCTTCGGGCGGCAGGATCGTTTTCTTGAAAGCCACCAGCGTCTCCTCCTGTCTGCCCTCCTTCCGCACAATGCACGTAAATTCAGGCAGCGCCGGGTTCATGACCAGCTCCGAGCCTTCATAGGGCATCCCTTCCAACTGCCCTACAAGCGCGTCAGCCTCATCCTCGTCCACGACAATACGGTCCAGGTTCTCCCAGCCGCAGGGTTTTTTCCATACTTCTGACCACATATCCGCACCTGGGTCATCCAGGTCAAGCACCTCAAGGTCTGATGTGCAAACACATTTACTTAAATCCATAAATTTCTCCTCCTACATTTTCTGATAAAAACTACACTGGTAACCATCCGCTCTCAATGGCAAGCCCTCCGCCCACTCTGGCTGTACCGCCATGATCCCACACATCTCATCCACGGAGCCGCTGTCCTCCGGCACTTCCGCTATGATCTCATCATGGCAGTGCATCACGATAGGATAACCTTTCTTCTCCACCCGGAGCATTGCCTCCGCCAGTAAATCCCTCGCCGTCCCCTGCACGATGTTCTCCACCAGCTTGGGGCCGTAGGTCTCTATCCGGCTCCATT
>CAJUKA010000157.1 GCA_910586585.1 uncultured Lachnospiraceae bacterium | reverse complement strand
CATGACGAGCCGAACCCGGAGATGACTTCCTTCGTGTTCCGGGAGACGCTGATGACGCACCTGCTCTTGTGGGGGAATGCCTATGCGCAGATCATCCGCAACGGCAAAGGGGAGGTCATCGGGCTTTACCCTTTGATGCCGGACCGGATGGGCGTGGAGCGGGACTCCAAAGGGCAGCTCTATTACGAGTACACGGTCAGCATGGAAGACGCGCCTACGGTAAAGGGCAGCACGGTCGTCCTGCCGCCCACGGAGGTGCTGCACATCCCTGGCCTTGGCTTTGACGGGCTGGTGGGCTATTCCCCCATTGCCATGGCAAAGAACGCCATCGGCATGGCGATAGCCTGTGAGGAGTACGGGGCGAAGTTCTTCGCCAACGGCGCGCAGCCAAGCGGCGTGCTGGAGCATCCGGGGACGTTAAAAGACCCAGCCAGGGTGCGGGAGAGCTGGCAGTCCGCTTTCGGCGGCAGCCATAACGCCAACAAGGTGGCCGTTTTGGAGGAGGGCCTTAAGTACACGCCTATTTCCGTCCCGCCGGAACAGGCGCAGTTCCTTGAAACGCGGAAGTTCCAGATCAATGAGATCGCGCGGATCTTCCGTGTGCCTCCGCACATGGTGGGCGACCTGGAAAAGAGCAGCTTCTCCAACATCGAGCAGCAGAGCCTTGAGTTTGTGAAATACACCCTCGACCCGTGGGTGTCGAGATGGGAGCAGTCCATGGCGCGGTCTTTGCTTACTGCGGAGGAGAAAAAGAAGTATTTCGTGAAATTCAACGTGGACGGTCTTTTACGGGGCGATTACCAGAGCCGCATGAACGGGTATGCCGTGGGGAGGCAGAACGGGTGGATGTCTGCCAACGACATCCGGGAGTTGGAGAACCTTGACCGCATCCCGGAGGAAGCGGGCGGCGACCTGTATCTCATTAACGGGAACATGATGCCGCTTTCCATGTCCGGGGCGGCATATCAAAAAGGGAAGGAGGAGTCGGATGAAGACGAAGAAGTTTTGGAACTGGAAGAAAGTGAAAAACCAGGAAACGGGGGCGGAGGAGCGCATCCTGGAACTGAGCGGCACCATCGCGGAAGATAGCTGGTTTGACGATGACGTCACGCCGCAGCTTTTCAAGGATGAGTTGAATGCCGGGAGCGGTGACATTACCGTCTGGATCAACTCGCCGGGCGGCGACTGCGTGGCGGCGGCACAGATCTATAACATGCTCTCCAATTACAGAGGAAAAGTCACAGTAAAAATAGACGGCATCGCTGCAAGCGCCGCCAGTGTGATCGCCATGGCGGGCGACGCCGTCCTGGTATCCCCCGTTTCGATGCTCATGATCCACAACCCCGCCACCATGGCCTGGGGCGACCATGCCGAGATGCAGAAGGCCATGGATATGCTCTCCGAGGTGAAGGAGTCCATCATCAACGCCTATGTGTTAAAGACCGGGCTGTCCCGCCCGAAGCTGTCGCACCTGATGGATGCGGAGACCTGGATGGACGCCAACAAGGCGGTGGAGCTTGGCTTTGCGGATGACATCATGGCAAGGGCGAAAGCGGAGCCGGGGGAAGATGGCGGAGGGGATACAGACGGGGAGGAAAATGGGGACGGGAAAAAGCCGTCCGCCCATGGCTCCATGCTGTTCTCCCGCAGGGCGGCGGACAATGCCCTGCTGAACAAGGTCATTGCCAAATACGGGGAGAAAAAGCCAAAGGCGGGCATCGGGGAGCAGGCAAGAATCCCCGCGCCAGAGGAGAAAACAGCACCGGAAACAGAAACCGGCCGTTCCGTGGACGCACTCATGGAGCGGCTTAATTTATTGAGACATTAAGAAGGAGGATTCCATTATGACGATTCTTGAACTGCGTGAGAAACGCGCGAAGGCATGGGAGGCGGCGAAGGCGTTCTTAGATTCCCACAGGAAAGACAACGGCACCCTTTCCGCAGAGGATGACGCCGCATACACGAGGATGGAGCAGGAGATCACCGATTTGGGGAAGGAGATTGCAAGGCTGGAGCGGCAGGAGGCGCTGGACGCGGAGCTGAACCGCCCGGTCAACAAGCCCCTTACGGGGAAGCCGGGCGGAAAGGCGGATGCGGACGGCGGGGAGGATAAGACCGGGCGTGCCTCCGACGATTACCGGAAGAATTTCTGGAACGCCATGCGCTCCAAGGCGCCGATGCCTGCCGTCACCAATGCCCTGCAGGTCGGCACGGATTCCGAAGGCGGCTACCTGGTTCCGGACGAATACGAAAGGACGCTGGTGGAGGCATTGGAAGAAGAGAACATCTTCCGCCAGATGGCGAAGGTCATCCAGACCTCCAGCGGTGACCGGAAGATCCCGGTGGTGGCTACCAAAGGTACGGCATCGTGGATTGACGAGGAAGGGGCGTTCCCGGAGAGCGACGACTCCTTTGGGCAGGTTTCCATCGGCGCCTACAAGCTGGGCACCATGATCAAGGTTTCCGAGGAGCTTTTAAACGACAGTGTCTTTGACCTGCAGTCCTATATCTCCCGCGAGTTTGCCCGCAGGATCGGGGCAAAGGAAGAGGAGGCGTTCTTCACGGGCAACGGCACAGGCAAGCCGTTAGGGGTGCTTGCAGCCACGGGCGGTGCGGAAACGGGCGTGACCGCCGCATCCTCCACGGCAGTGACGGCGGATGAGCTGATGGACCTGTATTATTCGCTGAAATCCCCGTACCGCAAGAAATCCGTGTGGGTGTTAAACGACTCCACCATCAAGGCCATCCGCAAGCTGAAGGATAATAACGGGCAGTATTTATGGCAGCCGTCTTTGGTGGCAGGCACGCCGGACACGATCTTAGGACGACCGGTCAAGACCTCCGCCTATATGCCGGCCATTGCCGCAGGCGCAAAGACTATCGCCTTTGGCGATTTCTCCTATTATTGGATCGCAGACCGGCAGGGGCGCAGCTTCAAGCGCCTGAACGAGCTGTATGCGGCCACCGGGCAGGTGGGCTTCCTCGCTTCGCAGCGCGTGGACGGCAAGCTGATCCTTGCGGAGGCGGTAAAGGTGCTGGCACAGAAGGCGGCATCCGGAACCTAAAAAGAAATACAGATTTTGATGGAAGGCGGTGGCGGGCGTGCTGGTGACGCTGGAAGAGATGAAGAATTACCTCCGTGTGGACTATGACGAGGACGATGCCCTGATTGAGAATATCATCGGGGCATCGGAACGCCTCTGCATGGATGTGGCGCGGATGGACGACATGGAAGAGTTTTCTGCCGTGGAGAATGCGAAGATATCCGTGCTGTATGCGGCGGCCTACCTCTACGAACACCGGGAGGAGGCAGACCACCGCGCCCTCATGCTCACCCTGCGGGCATTGCTCTTCGGGGCGAGGAAGGAGGCGTTCTGATGGAGGTGGCGGCAATGAACGTGCGGATCATGTTCCAGAAAAATGAAATGGTGTCCGATGCCATCGGGAACCATGAAAATGTGTGGACGGACTACTATTCCTGCCATGCCACCGTCAGCGATTCCCAGGGGAAGTCCTCTGCGGAAACCGGGGCGGCGGGACAGACTGTGGCGCACCCGGACATCAGCTTCACGGTGCGTTTCTGTAGGAAAGCAAAGGCTGTGGACACCACGGGCTTCCGTATCCTGTGGGACGGCGGCATTTATGACATTTTAAAGGTAGACCATCTGAACAATAAAAAACGGGCATTGAAATTCAAGTGTGAGAAAGCGGGGCGGTGAAATGTCGGACAGGGTAAGGATTGACCAGCTCGCGGCCGCAGTGATGGAAGGGCTGGCGGAGTATGCAGACCTTGCGGCGGATGAGATGAAAAAGGCAGTGAAGAAAGCGGGGAATTCCGTGAAGAAGGATATCCAGGAGGGCGCGCCGAAGGACACGGGCGCCTATGCGAAAAGCTGGTCTGTGAAAAATATAAAAGAGACTTCCAATTCCATCGAGTTGGTGGTGCATTCCAGGAACCGCTACCAGCTCTCGCACCTTCTGGAGTTCGGCCACGCCAAACGGGGCGGTGGGCGCGTTCCCGGAAGGGAGCACATCGCGCCTGCGGAGGAACGGGCGGAACGGACGCTGGAGCAGGAAATAGAAAAGGCTCTGAGGGGGTGATGTATTTATGGAAAAACTTGTAAGCATGATCGCGGAGATGGGAATCCCTTCTGCCTATGACCACTTCGCGGAAGGCGAGTCGCCGGAGCCGCCGTTTTTGTGTTATCTCCTGCCGGGGAGCGACAATTTCGCGGCGGACGGGAAAGTGTACCACAAGGGCGCAAACGTGCATCTGGAAATCTATACGGATAAGAAAGACCCGGAGCTGGAACAGCGGGTGGAGGATGTGCTGGACGCGCATGAGATTTTTTACAATAAATCGGAAACAAGGATCAGCAGCGAGCGGCTCTACGAAGTTCTGTATATTTTTGGATGGGAGGCATGACAGATGGCAAATAACAGCAAAAAGAACAAAGTGAAATACAACCTTAAAAATACGCATTATGCGATGCTCAATATTTCGGAGGATGGGACAGTCTCCTACAGCACGCCGGTCCCGATGCCCGGCTCAGTGTCCATTTCACTGGACGCCAACGGCGAGCCGGAGAATTTCTATGCGGACGGCACGGCCTATTATGTCATCAACAACAACATGGGCTATGACGGCGACCTGGAGCTTGCCATGATCCCGGAGTCCTTCCGCAAGGACGCTCTGCGGGAGGAACTGGACAGCAAGGGCGTGCTGATCGAGAACGCATCGGCGGAGCTTGCGGCGTTCGCCCTGCTCTTTGAATTTGACGGCGACCAGCGGCACATCCGCCACGTCCTCTACAACTGCTCTGCGTCAAGGCCGGGCATTGAGGGCAAGACCAATGAGGAGAGCCGGGAAGTGCAGACGGAGACGCTGACCGTCAAGGCCACGCCGCTGGCGGACGGGATGGTGAAGGCGAAGACCGGGGATTCCACGGATGAAACGGTGTATAACGACTGGTACAAGGCGGTGTATATGCCCACGGCTGCGGATGAGACAGGCGGCGGTGGACAGGATAACGGGGAGGAAACGGTATGAGCATGACGAGGAAGATCGAGATTGACGGGAAAGAGGTGCCTTTCCGGGCATCGGCGGCCGTGCCGCGCATTTACCGCATCAAGTTCCACCGGGATATCTACAAGGACCTGAGCGCACTGGAGAAGAGCATAGGGAAGAGCGATGAGGAGAATTCCAATTTAGACCTGTTCTCGCTGGAGCTGTTCGAGAACATCGCCTTCATCATGGCGAAGCACGCCGACCCTTCCATCCCGGACACGCCGGAGGAATGGCTGGACGGCTTCGGCACGTTCTCCATCTACCAGGTGCTGCCGCAGCTCATCGAACTGTGGGGGCTGAACGTGAAGACCGATGTGGAGGCTAAAAAAAACTTCGCGCAACTGACCGCCCGATGACCACGCCGCTGTTCCTGCTGCGGTGTGTGCAGCTTGGCATCTCTATCCGGGATTTAGACCTGCTGACCATCGGCATGGTCAACGATATGTATGCGGAGAGCAGCAACGACAGCGCGGACTACTCCATTATCGCAGGGCAGGACGAGTTCGATTTATTTTAACCGCAGATTTGGATTTTTTTTGGTAATGCCTGGGCATCCGGGCTTTTTTTGTGCCGTTAAGGGGGTGCTGGTGTGGCGGCAAACAGGATAAAAGGGATTACGGTAGAGATCGGCGGCGACACCACGAAGCTCCAGACGGCCTTAAAAGGCGTGAACACGGAGATCCGGAACACGCAGTCGCAGCTTAAGGATGTGGAGAAGCTGCTGAAGCTGGACCCCGGCAACACGGAGCTGATGGCGCAGAAGCACCGGCTCCTGGGGGATGCAGTCAGAGAGACGAAGGAGAAGCTGGAGACGCTGAAAACGGCGGCGGAGCAGGCGAACGCGGCTCTTGCCAATGGGGAAATCTCACAGAGCCAGTATGACGCCCTCCAGCGTGAGATCATTGAGACGGAGAATAACCTGCGTGACCTGGAGCGGCAGGCGGGGCAGTCCGCCGTGGCATTGCAGAAGATTGCCGCCACGGGTGAGAAGTTAAAGACCGTCGGCTCCGCCATCGAGGGCGTGGGGCAGAAGCTGATGCCGGTCACTGCGGCGGTGGGCGGGCTTGGCGCGGCTGCCGTGAAGGTGGCGTCCGACTTCGACTCCGCCATGAGCCAGGTGGCGGCGGTCTCCGGGGCGACCGGGAAAGACCTGGAAGCCCTGCGTGACAAGGCAAGGGAGATGGGCAGCAAGACCAAGTTCTCCGCATCGGAAGCCGCTGAAGCGATGAATTACATGGCCATGGCGGGGTGGAAGACGAACGATATGCTCTCCGGCATCGAGGGCATCATGAACCTTGCCGCCGCCTCCGGGGAGGACCTTGCCACGACTTCCGACATTGTGACGGACGCGCTGACCGCCCTGGGGCTTTCCGCAAAGGATTCCGGGCATTTCGCTGACATCCTTGCGGCGGCAAGCTCGAATGCCAACACGAACGTATCCATGATGGGCGAGACGTTCAAATACTGTGCGCCCGTGGCTGGCGCACTCGGTTTTTCCGCAGAGGATACTGCCGAAGCTATCGGCCTGATGGCGAATGCGGGCATCAAGTCCTCCCAGGCAGGCACGGCCATGCGCTCCATGATGACGAACCTCACCGGGGAAGTGAAGTTCGTGGGGGACGCCTTCGGGGAGCTGACGGTACAGACCACGAACACGGACGGCAGCATGAGGAGCCTTGGGGACATCCTGGCAGACTGCCGCGCGGCATTCGCACAGATGTCGGAATCAGAAAAAGCCGCCAATGCGGAGGCGCTGGTGGGCAAGAATGCCATGTCCGGCTTCCTTGCGGTGATGAACGCCGCACCGGGCGACATTGAGAAATTAAACAGCGCCATCAACAACTGCGACGGCACGGCGGAGAAAATGGCGGCCACCATGCAGGATAACCTTGCAGGGCAGCTTACAATCTTAAAGAGCCAGCTTGAGGAGCTTGCCATCTCCATCGGGGAAATCCTGATGCCTTACATCCGGCAGATCGTGGGGTGGATTCAGGGGCTTGTGGACTGGCTGAACAGCCTGGACGAAGGCACGAAGAAGATCATTGTCACAGTCGCCCTTGTGGCTGCGGCGCTCGGCCCCGTCCTGATTGTCATCGGGAAAGTGGTCGGGGCAGTCGGCACGATCATGACCGTGGTGCCGCAGATCGCCAGCGCCATTTCCGGCGTGATTGCCTTTGTGTCTGGGACGGTGATCCCGGCGATCTCCGCCGTGGTGGCGGCTATTGGATGGGTGCCTTTGGCGATTGCAGCGGTAGTGGCGATCCTCGTGGTGCTGTACAACAAATGCGAATGGTTCCGGGAGGCGGTGAACGCCATCTGGACGCAGATTAAGGAATTTTTTGTTTCCGCCTGGGAGGTTATCTGTTCTTTCTTTACGGAAACCATACCGAATGCGTGGAATTCCCTGGTGTCATTCTTCCAGGGCATCCCGGCATGGTGGAGCGGGCTGTGGCAGTCCGTGGGTGACTTCTTTGGCAACATCTGGACGAATATGATGAACAATCCGGTGCTTACGGGCATCGTGGACATGATACGCTCCCTGTGGGAGAACCTCTCCACGACGCTGCAGGGCATCT
>CAJUKA010000156.1 GCA_910586585.1 uncultured Lachnospiraceae bacterium | reverse complement strand
GTGGCAGAATCCCATTTCGTGCGAAGATGTACCTGCAATGGATAACATTGTTGCCCGTGAAGGTATGGAGCAGAGGATTGTGCCTACTGGCATGGCAGCCAGAGATAATGAGATAAAACAGCGCCGGAATTTCAGCGAAAAGCATTTTTCGGGAGTGGCTGCCTGTGGATTCCGTCTGGTTGGGCATGATGGAGGCGCAGCGTGGGATATAAGCCGTCCCAGTGTATGTTACCCGGTTCGGGGACCAGCGAGAGCAATATCTGATATTTTCAGATTGGACAGAGGGGTAATGTGGCGGAAACGCCACGTTATCCTCTGATACAGGCAAGCCTTGCAGTTATCAGATAACAGCAGACAAGGCTTTCCTGTATGAGAGGATAATGCCGGCAAAAACTTCTCTTTTGTTTCAGTCAATGAGAATAGAAGAAAGAACAGGTGATTATCATGTGCAGTAATGTGAAAAGTTTTGAGGTCGGCTTGCTTGTGCATCCGGCAGTCATGTTTATGAACTCCAACAAGTCAGAAAGCAATCTCCGCAGGATCATTCAGGAGAACCGTATGAAGTGCAGTGTGGCAGGGATAGCGCTACTGAATGAAACTATCGTCAACAAGGGACCGAACAGGGATATTGACCGTGATGCGGTAAATATGCTGATTACCAAGTTGATTACTGGGCAGTATGATACGATTGTTGTGGAAAATATGTCTGACATAACAGCGGACGAGTCTGATCTGGAAGAATTTATGCACGATGCCGCCAACATCGGTGTCGGCTTCTTTGAGCTTTCCACCATGCAGTACCATATATATGATACAACAACGTGTCCCACCGATAAGGAAAGACCGATATGGGGCGGAGGCAAGGGCTACTGATGAAGATACAAAGAGGCGATATACTGTATGTAGACTTGGGCGTACAGTATCAGGGAAGTATGCAGGGCGGTATGCGCCCGGTGGTGGTAGTCAGTAACAACAGGGCAAACAAGCACAGCACAGTCATTACAGTAGTTCCGCTGTCAACTAAGATATACAAGAAACGAAGCCTGCCAACCCATGTATTCATATCGTCATATAAGACGGAGGGGCTGGATCAGCACAGTGTCGCATTATGCGAACAGGTGACGGCGCTGAACTTTGACCGTATCATAGAACACATGGGAAAAGTTGACGAAGAAACGCTTGACAGGATCACGGAGGGCGTACAGGTGCAGGTGGGTGTGTTTGACAGGTACAACTAATAAGGAAAAGGTGGAAAATATGGGCAGGATTAAAGTAGTTGCAACAGCAGGCGTATTTTTTGTGTTATCTGTACTTGTTGTTTCAGTAGTAGCGTTCTTTAAGAAAGGGAAACGCAGGAGATATGGGAGTATCTATTGAAATGGCAGTGATTGAGGACAGATAGCAGTGTCAGACTGTAAGAAAGGATATTTTAGAGCCGGGCGGGTGTCCGGCTTTTACATATTTGTCCGTTACAGGACAGGGTATGTCATTCTGAACAAGGGTATGTGCAGTACGAAAGGAGTATGGAAAGATGGGCTTTACAAAATCGGAACTGGTCCAGTTCTTTGACGGGCTGACAGAATTAGTCAGTGAGGAGAACCGGGGAAAAGCCAGAGTCCAGATACGGAAATTTCTTCTCAGCTTTGAAAAAAGCTATCAGTATGAGGATGCAGTCATGCACAGCGGTGTATCATATCTGCCGCCGTACTATATAGTGGCAATGCCGCAGACCATGCAGGAAGAAATCAGGAAAAAGCTGACTGTGAAGCTGACAGAACTGGGGGAATACAGCGCTGAAAGGGTGGAACAGTCCATGCGTTCCAGAATATATGATTTAGAAGGACTGATTGACACTAAGGATTATGCAAAGTGGGTGGATAAGGAGATATACAGGAATTTCCAAAAGAGGCTTGAAGCAAGCAAGTGGTAAGAGGACAAAAACACCTTTCCAAGCCGGATCAGCAGTCCGGCATACATAGCTGCCAGAAATATCCGGCAGCATTTTTTAATTTATGACAAATAAAACAGCCTTCTGTTTTATTTGTAGGGAGGTAATGGCATGACAGCAGAAGAACACAGAAAATTTTTGGAGCAGGACTTTGACGATGTGAAACTGGATGAATTAAAGGACATCAGCAAAATAAGGATTGACAGGGACAGGACAGTGGAGGAAAAGAAAGCGCAGTATCTTAGGAAGGTTGGGAACCCCTATCTTGTAAAGGTCGGGAACACAATGGTAAAAATACGTTTCGCAAATAACGGGGTAAGTTTTGAGGATGCCTTTGAAAACCTGCTCCTTATGGCTTGACAGAGGGAACCGGAAGATGGCGCATTAAAAAATAAAAAAAGCAGTGGAAAAATGCCGCAGGATATGTTAATATAGGATTCGAGAAAAGACAGCAGATGTCCGGTGAGAAAGGCGCATCTGTTTCAGCATCAAATCTAATAAAAGTTTACTGGCGTTTGTCCTGCTTAACATTTTAGGAGGAAAAGCCCCTGCTCCTGCCGCCGTGCAGGAAATGCAGCCGCATTTTCCTTTGGAAAACAAGGAGGACTACGCTATGGGCAAGACAGTAAACAAAATCTATCATGCAGCCATCTATGTGAGACTTTCAAAAGAAGATGGCGATGTTGCCAGTGCAGCAAAGGCAGAGAGCAACAGCATATCCAACCAGAAAAATCTGATAAAGGATTTCCTGAAAGACAAAGATGACATTATAGTGGTTTCTGAACGTGTGGATGACGGTTACAGCGGTTCCAATTTTGAGCGTCCGGGGTTCCAGATGATGATGGATGACATCAGAAGGGGAACGGTTGACTGTGTGATCGTGAAAGACCTGTCACGTTTCGGAAGGGAATACATTGATTCCGGAAAGTACATTGAAAGACTGTTCCCGGCTCTCGGTGTGCGGTTCATTGCAGTCAATGACCATATTGACAGCAAGGAGGAAAGCAGCAGGGATGATATTGTCGTTCCATTCAAAAACCTGATGAATGACGCATACTGCCGGGATATTTCCATAAAGATACGCAGCCATCTGGAAGTAAAGCGCAGGAATGGTGAGTACATAGGCGCATTTACACCCTATGGTTATAAGAAAGATGAAAATGACAGGAGCAGGCTGGTTCCTGACCTGTATGCAGCAGGCGTGGTGAAGGACATATTCCGTATGAAGCTGCACGGAATGAGCCAGACAGCCATTGCGGACTGCCTCAATGAACAGGGGATATTGTCACCGATGGAGTATAAACACAGTCTTGGCATCCGTATCCAGGATAATTTTAAAACACATGAGCAGGCAGAATGGAGTTCCATGTCCGTCCGCAGGGTGCTTGAGAACGAGGTATATGTCGGGACACTGACACAGGGAAAGCACTCTACGCCAAACCATAAGATTAAGAAGATTATGGATAAGCCGGAAGAAGAATGGATTAGGATTGAGGACAATCATGAGCCTGTCATCAGCAAGAGGGAATTTGCCATTGTCCAGAGGCTTCTCGGCATGGATACAAGGACATCGCCAAATGAGGATGAAGTCTATGTGCTGTCGGGGCTTGCCGTGTGTGCGGACTGCGGTGCGCCGATGATCAAGCGGAATGTCCCGGCGGGCGGGAAGGTTTATTCCTATTATATCTGTTCAAAAAATGCTGCAACGAAGCAGTGCGGGACACACCGTATCCCAAAAGACAGGCTGGAGCGTCTGGTGTTTGATGTGCTAAAGACGCATATTGCCAGTGTGCTGGATGCGGGGAGAATCCTTGCGTACATCAATACCGTGCCGTTTCAGGAGCTGGAAATAAAGGAACTGGAAAGACAGAAAGAAGTAAAAGAGCAGGAGATACAAAGGTGCAGGGAACTGAGGGACATGCTGTACGAAGATCTAAAAGAAGGCATTGTATCCAAAGAAGATTATGCAGAACTGTATGAAGGCTACAACAACAAGAGGAAGAAAGCGGAAGATGCGGTGCGGAAGATCAGCCGCACAATACAGGATGTGGTTGATGCCAAAACGGATAAATATGAATGGCTCCGGTATTTTAAGGAATACCAGAACATCAGTGAACTAAGCAGGACTGCGGCGGTGGAGCTGATTGAGCGGGTAAAAGTATATGACAAGAACCATATTGAGATAGATTTCTGTTTTCAGGACTGTTTCCAGTCGGCACTCAGCCAGATACAGTCGGCTGGCTGTACGGTAAGTACGGAAGAAAACGGAAGGGTAAATATCAGGGAAAGGGAGGTCGTGTAAGATGGCAAGGAAATCGAGAAAAGTTGATTTTGTAAATGTTGGCAGGGATACAGCGGCAGCGGCTGTAAAAGAAGAAAAGACCATATTCAGAGCAGGGCTCTATGCACGGCTTTCCCTTGAGAGTGAGGCAAACAAGGAACGGGGAACCATAGAGAACCAGATGGGGCTTTTGAAAAAATTTGTGGAAGGCGCAGAGGATATTGTGGTGGAACGTGAATACATGGATGTATCACAGACCGGGACAAATTTTGAGAGAAGCGGCTTTGAGGAAATGATGCGGGACATCAGGGACGGACGCATTAACTGCGTGATTGTGAAAGACCTGTCCCGGCTTGGGAGGAACTATGTGGAGGCAGGCAATTATGTGGAAAGGGTATTCCCGTTCTTTGAAGTGCGGTTCATTGCGGTGACGGATGGTTATGACTCCATCCGGGAAGGCGCAGACCTCTCCGTATGCATGTCAAATATCTTCAATGAGTTTTATTCAAGGGACCTGGCGAAAAAAATCAGGGCGTCTTACCGTGCCAACTGGAAAAAAGGCAGCAATGTCAGCGGAAACCTTGCTTACGGTCTTATGAGCGATCCGCTGGATAAACACCGCATCATAGCAGATACGGATGCTGCCCCGGTAGTGTTGCGCATCTTTGAAATGTTCGTAAATGAAGAAATGGGATATGCGCAGATTGCAAGAGTCCTGAATGATGACGGCGTGATCGGACCGAAAGCATACAAGCATTTCAAAAGGACAAAGGAGCTGCCGAAAAACTACAACCCCGAATGGAGCGGCGGGACGATTTCACGGATGCTCTGCAACCCTTATTATGCAGGGGACAGCAGGCATAATGAACATGGCAGGGACAGTTTTGCAGAAAAAAAGCAGTGGAAGGAGCCGGAAGAAAACTGGATTATGGTGGAGGACACCCATGAAGCGATAGTTCCGAGGGCGCTGTACCTCAAAGCACAGGAAAGGTTAAAGAAGGTACATGAAAAATCCACGCATTATGGAAGGATAAACCAGGGAGAGCTTGCCTGCCGGAACTTCTATAAAAAGAAGATTGTGTGCGGTGACTGCGGGGCAACCATGTACCTTGTAAAAAGTTCAAACGGGACAGCCAATTTTGCATGTGGGGGACACCTGACAAAAAAGGGATGCAGCAGGAAAAGCGTTTCTGAAAATGCCGTTAATGATGAAGTCCTCCGTGTTATCCGTGTCCACATGAATGTGTATGTTGACAGCATGGAAATGTTAAAGAGAATGAACCGTAAAGCGGAAAGCATGGAGAAGTATGACGTGCTTACCAGGGAGATCCAGAAACTGCACCATGACATGGAAAAAGTGTCGGAACGCAGACAGCAGTTATATGAAGATTATGCGGAGCGTCTGATTGATGCGGAACAGTATGAAACATTAGCAAATAAGGAGGCAGCCAAAGAAGCAGAACTCCGTAAAAGAATAAATGAGGTTACAGAATACCAGAAGAAGTATGACAGAAATTACTGTGCCAGCAGGGATTGGGAAACTGCCATTGAAAAATACAGGAATATCCGGCACCTGACAAAAAAGATGGTGGATGCGTTCGTGGACAAAATCGAAGTTTTGTCAGCAGGGAAAGTGACCGTTCATCTGGTATATGATGACATGCTGCATGAACTGGTGGCATACACAAAGGAAAGGGAGGCGGCAGGCAATGGACAATAAAAAGACTGCACTATATATCCGTCTTTCTGACGAGGATAACAATGTTGACGGGATTGTAAAGGCAGAGAGCAACAGCGTGGCAGCACAGAGGATATTGATCAGGGATTATATGCAGCGCAACGGTCTTTCCAATATGGCAGATACATTGGAGTATGTTGACGATGGTTTTTCCGGCACAAATTTCCAAAGACCAGCTTTCCAGAGAATGATGGATGATGCAAAGCAGGGGAAAATAGGCTGTATTATCGTCAAGGATTTCTCAAGGTTCGGAAGGGACCATTTAGAGACAGGAAATTATCTTGAACGGATTTTCCCCCTGCTCGGAATACGTTTCATTTCCGTTAATGACCAGTTTGACAGTGAGGACTGCATGGGAATGACAGGGGGAATGAGCGTTGCGCTGAAAAACATCATCAATTCCATGTACAGCAGGGACCTGTCAAAAAAGGTAAGGAGTGCAATGGGAACAAGGGCGGCACATGGGGAATACATGGCGGCGTTTGCACCTTACGGATATATGAAAAATCCAGAGGACGCACACCAGCTCATTCCCGATGAAGAAGCTGCAGAAGTTGTGAAGATGATATTCACAATGGCAGCGGAAGGTAAGAAAAAACCGCAGATTGCAAGGTTCCTGAATGAACAGGGTACTCCTACCTGCATGGAACACTTCCAGTCAATGGGGCTGAAAAGGAAAAGCCCCAAAGAAAAAGAAAAGAAGCTGTGGACCATTACAACCATTGGCGATATGTTAAAGAACGAGGTCTATCTCGGCAAGACCATCTGGAATAAAACAAAACAGGCGGCAGTCGGTTCAAGGCGGCATATAAAAAATGACAGGTCTGAATGGATTATCATGGAGGGGACGCATGAACCCCTCGTGTCGCAGGAATTGTTTGACACGGCAAATGCAAAAGCATTTACACATCAAAAGAAAAATGTCCCGACAGGACGGAAAGCACAGCCAATCCTTATCTGTCCGTACTGTGGGAGACGGCTTTCGCCTACCAGTTGGGGGAATGCCTACCGATGCGGACAGGCAGCGATTTCCGGCATTGCGGAATGTAAAACAATCCATGTGGACAAAGAGCTGCTTGAGAACGCCATACTGTCCTGTACCCGGACTATGGCGGGAATGATGTCGGCAGAAGCAGGCAGGAAGAAAAAGGAATGGTCGCAGACATCAGTCATTGAAGAAAAAATAAGGGTGATGGAGGCAGAGGGAAAGCGGCTGTCCTCAAGAAAACTAAGGTTATATGAAGATTACCGTTCCGACAGGCTCACGAAGGAACAGTACCTTAAAGAGTATGAAAACACAGTCAGCCGGATATTAGAAATAGAAAAAAGGATACCGGAGCTGAAAGACGAGGTTATACAGATTAAAAAACAGACACTCCAAATGAAAGAACGGGAGGCAGAACTGGAAGGTCTGCTGTCACTTGAAACCTTTGACAAGGACAAACTGCTTACTGTAATCGAAAGCGTGCAGGTTTACAGTGAAGAACGGATTGAGATTGTCTGGAAGATGGATGACGGGTTTTTCAAAGAAATAGCAGGAGAAAAAGAAGTGCTTGCGCTGCAATAAAGCAAGGCAGGAAATAATATGGGAAAGGTATCATGGAGCTGGTTCTGTGGTGCCTTTTTCGTTGAAAGCGGGAAATGATATTTTTTTTAGATTTTACTTGACAAAAGCAGAA